>JBEIFO010000215.1:0-4265 GCA_040382375.1 Crocinitomicaceae bacterium | reverse complement strand
GAAGAGAGTACAACGTATGATGCGCAACTTCGAAAAGAAATCGAAGCCGGTCATCTCAAAAATGGCCTTTTTGAAACGTCAACTTTATTTCTTCTTTTTAAGCATTTTTCTAATTGTAATTTCTCTGCTACTCGGGGTAATTGGTTATCATTACACCGGCCCCATGGGATGGCTAGACGCCTTTTACAACAGCTCCATGATTCTTACCGGAATGGGTCCTGTAACCGTCATAACCAATGACGGCGGAAAATGGTTCGCATCGTTTTACGCCTTGTATAGCGGAGTTGCATTTTTAACCACCGCTGGTGTAATGCTTTCACCGCTTATTCATCGCATTTTGCATATCCTTCACGCCGAAGACGAAGCATGAAAACACTTTACATCATACGTCACGCTGAAGCGGAAGACCTTTACGGACAGCCCGATAGCTTCAGACCGCTCACAGAGCGCGGAAACCTTCAAGCGTTGGCGCTGGGAAATCACCTCGGACAACTTCCAACAAACTGGATCGTGAGTCCTGCCGTTCGCACCTACTCTACCGCGCATGCGCTTAGCACTACGCAAAGCCATAAGCCCATTCTTCATTTAGAAAAAAGAATTTACAACGCTGAACTTTCAGACTTGCTAGAAGTGATTGAACTTCTTCCAACAGAATGGAACGATGTGGTTCTCGTTGGACACAATCCGGGTGTTTCAAACCTCTCGCAATTTCTAACAGGCATGCAGCATCCGTTTAAAAAAGGTGCGGTTGTGAAAATTGAACTTGATATTACTGAATGGAACCAACTGATTCAGGGCTGCGGAAAAGAAGACTTTTATTGGTTTCCTTAAAGTAAAGTTGCATCTGACTTAACAAATGGCTTAACTTTGTCTCCCGTTATGCAAAAAAAGCAAGCGGTATCCTCAAAACGTTCCAAATATATCTTCGTAACCGGCGGAGTAACCAGTTCACTGGGTAAAGGAATCATCTCAGCATCTTTAGCTAAACTTCTTCAAGCAAGAGGCTATTCTGTAACCATTCAGAAGCTAGATCCCTACATAAACATTGATCCAGGAACCCTGAATCCGTATGAACACGGCGAATGTTATGTTACCGAAGACGGTGCAGAAACCGACCTCGATTTGGGCCATTACGAGCGCTTCTTAGACATTCCAACTTCACAAGCAAACAACATTACAACAGGTCGCATTTACCAAAGTGTCATCGACAAAGAACGTCGTGGCGAATACTTGGGAAAGACCGTTCAAATTATTCCACACATTACCGACGAGATTAAGCGTTGCATTCAACTTTTAGGGAACGCACACGATTATGATGTGGTGATTACTGAAATTGGTGGAACCGTTGGCGACATTGAATCGCTTCCTTACGTAGAGTCTGTTCGTCAGCTGATGTGGGAATACGAAGACGATTGCATTAACATTCACTTGACGCTTGTTCCATACTTGGCAGCGGCCGGAGAATTAAAAACGAAGCCAACTCAACACAGCGTTAAAATGTTGTTGGAAAATGGTGTTCAACCCGACATTCTCGTTTGTAGAACAGAGCACGAGCTTTCACCCATCCTTCGAAATAAAATTGCAAAATTCTGTAACGTCTCATTGGATGCCGTTATTCAGAGCATAGATGCCGACACGATTTACGATGTTCCGTTTATGATGTTGGAAGAAAAATTAGATTTGGTTGTCTTGCGCAAGCTTGGATTGAAGTCAAAGAAGAAACCCAATCTTAACAAGTGGAGCGACTTTTTAACCAAACTTAAGCATCCGAAGAAGCGTGTTCGCATTGGTTTAGTTGGAAAATACGTTGAATTGAAAGATGCATACAAGAGTATTGCTGAAGCATTCATTCATGCAGGAACAACACTTGAATGTGCCGTTGACATTGAGTGGATTCATTCTGAAGGATTGAATAATAAAAATGTTAAAGCGAAACTTACAGGACTAGACGGAGTGCTTGTTGCACCTGGATTTGGATCAAGAGGTATTGATGGGAAAATTGAAGCCATTAAATTCGTTCGTGAAAACAACATTCCGTTTTTCGGAATTTGTTTGGGAATGCAAATCGCAACAATTGAATTCGCTCGCAATGTGCTTGGTTTGAAAGATGCCCACAGCACAGAGATGAAGGCCTATACGAAGCACCCTGTTATCTGTCTTATGGAAGAGCAGAAGAGCATTGTGAACAAAGGCGGAACCATGCGTTTAGGCTCTTACCCTTGCACCCTTAAGAAAGGATCTAAAGCACAAAAGGCTTACGGAAAAATAAATATCGAAGAACGCCACCGCCATCGTTTTGAATTCAACAACGATTACATGGAGAAATTCGAAAAGGCAGGATTCAAATGTGTTGGGACAAATCCGAAAAGTGGATTGGTTGAAATTATTGAATTAGAGAATCACCCTTACTTCGTAGCCGCTCAGTTTCATCCAGAATACAAAAGCACAGTAATGACGCCTCACCCACTCTTCATCTCGTTTGTGAAGGCATGTGTGACAACGAAGGCTTAATGAATAAACGTGAGCTGTAAGGTCTCTGTTTTTTTTCCATCTGGATTGGAACAATAGACATAGTACATGCCTGTTGCAGGACGTTGTCCGTCTGTTGTTTTTCCATTCCAAAAAACACGTCCACCTTCGCTTTCGCCTTGAAAGACAACGTTTCCGGCAGCATCTGTAATGCGAACACTGCTATTATAGGCTAATCCGTCTACGGTAATGTTTCCATCAAATTCAGGCAAAACAGGATTCGGAAAAACACGAACGTTTTTCATTTCTTGATCGAAATTCGTTGCCGTTGAGAAATATGAAACCATTCCTTCTTCCGATGCTATGAATACTTCTCCGTTGTCTTGATTGATTGCAATGTCTGAAATTGTATTTGTTGGAAGTGGGCTGTTTTCTTGCGTGAAATGTTCAATTTGTTGCAACCCATCGGGGCTGAACAGATACACTCCACTGTTTCGTGTTCCAATCCATTTCCGATTTCCTCCGTCAATTTCAATACAAGTAATCGTTTCAGTATCGAGAAGCTTTTGAACGTTTCCGTCTTGTGTAATTAGTATAGGTTCTCCGTCTAATGGATCTTCAGAGAACAACGAAGATTGCGAGTAGAATACAGAAAGCCCTTGCAATGTTCCTACCCACACTTCCCCATCTAAATCTTCGATCATGCAATACACATCCTTGTTCGCTAGCCCGCCCGCACCTTCGGCTTCAGACAGGAATGTAATATCGTCGTCCGAGGCATTGGAAACAGTTCCGTTCGGATCACGCACCACAATTCCTCTTCCTGCTACTATGGCCCAAATATATCCTTCGCGTGTGGGCATAATGTCTTTCAACCAATCATCGTTTGTTACATAAGGTGCGCATGAATAAGCTATGAAATTTCCTTCGCGGTCAACTGCTTGAATAGGTTTCGTTGAATAACTGTTGGTTAACCACAGGACTCCATTCGGATCGAAAGCTACTCCGCCAACCCCAGTCCATCCGGGAGCCCATGCAAATCCAGAACCTTGCAACGGATTGTTTGCCGTTTCAACATTGTAGTAGGTTAATGTTCCATCTGTTGCCCGTTGAATAAGTCCTTCTTCCCACGAACCATAAAAAACACGGTTGTTATTGTAGGGGTCAATGGCCACATCTGCCATGTCTGAGACACCCGGCGTTGAATTCGCTCCTGCGCCAGGCAGATAAGTTGTCCATGTATCGCCTACTCTTCCCGAGAAATTTCCGGGTCTCCATAAGTTTCCACCGTACGGATAAATGGCACCGTGTGCCACCCAAAGGTTGTGATTGTAGGCATTGAGTTTTCTAACTTCGGCTGAGGCCGGACCGTCTGGACGTACTGTTAAATCCTGACTATTGCCCTTCCTTCCCAAAAGTCCTCTTCCTTTGTCAGCCACCCACAATGTGTTTTGCATGTCGCGAATCACAAAATTGGGTGCAATTGTTCCACCATCTAAATCTGAAATATTGTAGGCTAAATAAAGAAGTTCATCGTAGCAAATGGCTGCCCACTCTCCCGCCAAACACAAATAATCTTCAGAGTTCCAAATACGTCCAAATCGCATGGTACCAAATTCCGAAAAGACACTCCAAACGCCAGTGGCCAGATCTTTTCGATGAATCTTATCGTTCGTTTCATCCACTGCATGCACAAACAAATTACCGGCAAATTCAGTCGCATCGGCATAGGCTCCAGCACTTGGCCAATCGGTCACTACGGTCCAGTTTTGAAAATTCGCAAGGAAGGGATTCGT
>JBEIFO010000214.1:0-4314 GCA_040382375.1 Crocinitomicaceae bacterium | reverse complement strand
CGTTACGAACACTGCCGTTTGCAGGTCGAAGAACAACGCCATAACTGGAAGCAGCATGGTTCCAAATCCGAATCCACTGAAAAAGCTTATTCCAGAACCGAGCAACGCAACAACAAGAATGAAGATGTATTCCATTCCACAAAAATAATCTTCTTCGTCTGCTAATTTTTTCTTTTCTTTGAGGTGCTCATGAATGCCAAGAACAACGCACAACTTCAATATAAAAATCGATTAAGAGATCGTCAAGCATCTTTTCAATCGGAAGAGTTGGTTCGCGGAATTTTAGCGCATGATCGATTGGCTTTAGCTTCAGCCTTAACACTTTTGGAAAGCAATAGGGCAGAGCACATGCAGCTCATGGATGAAGTGATTGAAAAGATTCTCCCCTTCACAGGAAGCTCTTTGCGCATTGGAATTACCGGAGTACCCGGAGTAGGGAAGTCGACGTTTATTGAAGCGCTAGCGCGCGAAGTTTTTCAAAATGAAGAAAATAAATTAGCTGTTCTCTCAATAGACCCTTCGAGTCCCATTTCCAAAGGAAGCATTCTGGGCGACAAAACCCGCATGAACGAATTGTCGTTGCATCCGAATGCTTATGTTCGTCCCTCACCATCAAGTTCACACCTCGGAGGTGTGAACAGAAGCACTCGTGAGAGTATCTTGCTTTGCGAAGCAGCCGGATACAACATTGTTTTGGTTGAAACAGTGGGAGTGGGGCAGAGCGAAACTGCAGTGCATGCCATGACCGATTTCTTTTTGTTGTTGATGCTTGCCGGCGCCGGCGATCAGCTGCAAGGAATTAAGCGCGGCATAATGGAATTGACAGACGCCATGGTTATTACCAAGGCAGACAGTGGAAATGAATTGAAAGCTGAACGAGCCAAAGGTGAATACACTTCCGCTTTGCATTTATTTCCGCAACGCGAAAACAACTGGATGCCGCAAGTCTTTACAACGTCTTCATTGGAAGCGAAGGGGATTGATGTTGTGTGGAAGGAAATAGACAAGTTCAATCGTTGGAGTATTTCAAACGGATGGAAGGAAGAAAATCGGAAGCGTCAATTGATAAGCAGTTTCGAGGAGCAAATTCAGAATGTCCTTTTGCATCAGCTTCAGAACAAACCGAGCTTCAAAGAGAAATATGAATCGACGTTGAATCGTGTGGTTTCGAAAGAATTGTCTGCGCACCGCGCTGCTGAAAGTTTTATTGCTTTGTTCTTCACAGCGTGATTAATTTAGCCGCATGAACGATATTCCCGGTAAAGTATTAATTCCATTTGCATTTCTCGCTTGCACGTTGTTCAATGTGTACTTTTATTTATCGAAATTCCTAAGTGAATCAAACACGTTTTGGTTAAACGCATACGCTGAAATACGCGCGCACTGGGCGTTATTTATGTTCTTGAATTTCTTAGGGGTGGCCTCTGTAGCTGTTGATCACATTGTGAAGTACGACAAAATCAATAAGCCGAAGCGTACCATTCTTAGTCTATACGTAGTGGTTTTGTTGTTAGCCTTCTTTACCCAAATCGTTTGGGGAATTTTAGAGATCTACATAACCGGAGAAATCAACTAACTGTATTTCTTTCGCAAGTCTATTTTAAGTTGCATCCGCTCAAGAGCAAGCTCGAGTAATTGCGCTGCGGCTTCCGCGGGAACATGCGATGTGACTTTATTCGCAATGGTGCTTTCAGTAATGTCTGCGGTATATAAGAATCTTCTCAAATTCGTTGGAGCCAATTTCAATTGGACTTGAAAAAAATCGAATAGATAGTCATAGCCGTTTTCATGACTTGGCGCATGATTCACTTGAAATCCCGCTAGCGTCAGGTCCTTCAGTATTTGAAGGTATACATCTTCCGTTATTTGTTTGGAAGGAAGATTCACGACTCGCGTTCCAATAAAAAAGAAGCCAAGTTGCGAAGTGCTAATTTCTTTTCTTCAGGAACAGCAATGGCGTTCAAGTGATTCAATGCACTCGCGTAATAGGTTTCGCTTTTCGCTAAGGTCATGGTATCAGCTTTCGATTTAGAAAACAGGTGAAGGGTTGAAGTGATTTTTTCATTTGGATTGTCAGAGTTGCCATGCAACGATTTCAATTCAGCAGGAATGCTCTCGTCTTCGTGATTAGCTGTGTGCAAATACAAATAAGTCTTCTTGTCGGAAAGAATATCTCCGCCGACCTGCTTTCCAAATTTTTCTGGATCTCCGTAGGCGTCTAAGTAATCGTCGCGCAGTTGGAACGAAAGTCCGAGATGTTCTCCGAACAACCGCAAATGTTCTTGATCTTCCTTCGGTGCATTGGCAGCAATGGCTCCGAGTCTAAGCGCGCATCCCAACAATACAGCAGTCTTCAAGCGAATCATTTCAAGATATTCATTTAAGCTTACATCTTCACGCTTTTCAAAGTCCATGTCCATTTGTTGACCAACACACACCTCCCAAGCCGTCTGATTGAAGCATTGGAATAATTCAACAAATTTATCTTCCTGATTCTTCAGTAATAAATCGTACGACAAGATCATCATCCCGTCTCCGCTTAACACAGCTGCATTCACATTCCATTTTTCATGAACCGTTTGCTTTCCGCGACGAAGCGGGGCATTGTCCATAATATCGTCGTGCATGAGCGAGAAGTTGTGAAAGACTTCCACGGCCAGGGCTTGTGAAATCACATGTTCAACATTTCCGTCGAACAGCTCATGACCTAAAAGCGTTAGCACTGGACGAATTCGTTTTCCACCTAAAGACAATAAATAGCGAATGGGATCTACTAGGTTTATTGATTCTTGGGGAATTTGCCATTGAGATAGTGCTTGTTCTACGGAAAGGATATGATGATCAAATTTCATAATGAGAAGACAATTGATGTCCTGTTTTGTTTAAAAGCGCTTTGGACTTCAAAGATAAGCCTACTATTTTTTTGTTGGTTAAGGTCGGATTGAATATCTTTTCGGAAATTTTTATTGCATGAGGAATCTTTATATCAGCTTGTTTTTAGCAATCGTATCTTTTGGAGTGAATGCGCAGGATAAACGGCAGACCATTTTATTGAATCCAGATATTATTCAAGTTGAATATTTGGGTGAGACAGTTGCCTTGCGTGACTTTGTAGCAGATCCGAATTTTCCGAATGAACAAACAAAAGAAAATAAGATAGGATATCACCCCAAGAAGCGATGGTCATTGTACCCCGAGATTAATCCAGATGCCTTACCAAAGGGAATGGATCCCGCTTTACAAAGCGAATATCCACATCCTGCAACAGATGACAGGGGCTTAACGCTCTCCTTCAACGGTATTGGCAATACAAGTGTAAGTCCCGCTGATCCCTCTGTTGATGTTGGTCCCAACCACGTGATTCAAATGATTAACGGAGGTTCAGGTGCTTATTTCAAAATTTGGAACAAGGCAGGAACACAGGTTCAGGCGCAGACCTATTTCGACACCTTCTTCGGACAGCCGGGTGGGGCAGGAGATCCAATTGTCTTGTATGATGAATTAGCGAATCGTTGGTTCTTGAGTGAATTTACAGCAACAGGAAACAGATTCTCAATAGCCGTTTCATCAACGGCCGATCCTTTGGGAACGTATTACAAATACACGTTCACAGCACCGAATTTTCCGGATTATCCTAAGTATTCCGTTTGGAACAATGCCTACATTATAACTTCCAATGAAAACAGCCCTGCTGTTTATGCCATTGACCGAACCACCATGCTAGCAGGAGGTGCATCTACAACAGCTCAACGTTTTACTTTGAATTCTTTCGGAACCATCGGATTCCAGGCTGCGACTCCAGTTAGTTTAAACGGAACAACACTTCCTCCAACAGGAACACCAGCATACGTTATGCGTATGCGCGACGATTCATGGGGCGCAACTTCGGATGCTCTGGAAATGTGGGCATTCAACATTAACTGGACAACTCCAGCAAGTACCTCATTAACACAAGTAGCAACTCTTCCTATTGCTGCATTTAACTCTTCGTTATGTGGATACACTTCTTTTGCTTGTGTTCCGCAGCCAGGCTCTGGAACGACATTGGATCCCCTTCGTGAGGTATTGATGAACCGCATTCACTACAGAAACTTTGGAACACACGAGAGTATTGTTTGTTGCCACGCGGCTGATGTAGATGGAAATGACAAGGCAGGAATTCGTTGGTATGAGTTACGCAGAACAGGAGGAACTTCAGGAACATGGAGCATCTATCAACAAGCGACTTATTCTCCAGATGCCAACCACCGCTGGATGGCTTCAATCGGAATTTCAGCTTCAGGAAATATTGGATTAGCTTACAACGTTTCAAGT
>JBEIFO010000213.1:0-4325 GCA_040382375.1 Crocinitomicaceae bacterium | reverse complement strand
CGACAAAAGTTTATCGTAAAGTGAAATGAATTTCTTGCGATTCGCTTCCTTGGTTCCGTCGCGCTCTATGCGTTGCTTGTTCAATTCAGAAGCATTTGATAAATTCATTTCGAAAGCTTCCGAAAGAAAATCGCTCTGAACGTCTTCAACAATAAATCCTGTGGTGCCGTGTGAAACCCATTCAACGCTTGAAGGTAGGTTTGAGAGAATGGGAATGCATCCGCTAGCCATGGCTTCCAACACACTGATGGAAGTAGCATCGCTTTCCGGAATGGAAATGTAGTAAGTGGCTTTGGCGTAGTTGCGTGCGTTGTCTTCTTGCTGCAACCATCCAACGAATTCAGTGCTCGATAGAATGTCCAATTCAGCGGCTAGCGCCTTTAACTGATCGGTTTCTTCACCAATCGCACCCACAATCAATTTCCATTCTTCACGATTCGGTTTGCTTTTGAATTTCGCAAACGCGCGCAAGATGAAGTCTACACGATATAATTTTTTATGAAGTCGATTCGAGTAAAAGACTTTTTCTTTTTCAGCTTGAATAGGCTGAAGGTTAATTCCAAAATTCGCAACAAGAATGTCGATTTTATTTTCTGGGATAAGCGCTTGCATGGCTTGCGCTAAATCGTTCGAGTCAGCTGTAAAAGAGTGTGCGTGTTTCAGATTCCAACGCACCAAATACTTCAACAAGAAATTGCGATGTGGTGTTAAATAAATGTCGCTACCCCAAGCTGTAAGGACCGTTGGAATCCCCAAGGGTAAAACTGCTTTCAAAGCGTAATAGGCAACACTGTTGACCTGATGAATGTGAACGATATCTGGATTGAATTGCTTCGCGATGCTTCGAATTTTTCGAGGCGTGTTCCACTGTGCAGAGAGACTCGAAAGACTGAAGTTCACATCGGTGATGAGTTTCACTTCTTCAAAATCTTCTTTCATCAATTGAAAAAAGTTTTCGGTGTGAATGGAAGCACTACCAATGATGAGCAATTTCTTATTCTTCATTTTACCCTTCGTTCCAAGATTGGTAATTGGCCTTTAGGTCTGCGTTGTCTGCTAACCATTTGCTGTCGCGGTCGCGTGTGTCGCCAAAAACAACAGCCGGATTACCTGAAATAATTGCGTAATCGGGGAATGATCCTTTCACAAAACTGTATGCCGAAACGAGGCTTCCTTTTCCAATTGTTGTTCCCGGCATAATAACCGCGTGCGGTCCAATGAAGGAGTACTTTCCAATCTTTACTTGACCTTCGTTGTAGGCCAATTTCTTTGGAGTGGAAGCGTATTTCTTTCCGTATAAACGAATGGCGTCGTGACTGGAATGCGTTAGAATACTCACGAAATTCGTGACCTGACAACCTTCTTCAATCGTTAATCCGTTTGAAGCATCTATGAAATTCGCGTGGCCAATGTACACGTTGTCTTCCACATGAAAATTCTCTTCACCTTGTAAAAAAGTAGAACTGCAAATGCGAGTAAGCGGAAGAACAGTTCCGTCTGAACGCTTGTATCGTCCAATCATAACGGGCTTAATCCACTTCGATAAATAAAAAAGAATTCTGCGTTTGAGCATGTTCAAATTTAGCCCAAATGCTCCAAAGTTTCGCGTTCTTTTGCGATGTACCAATACCAGAACATTCCGCTAAGCATGATACCCACCCCAGATAAACTGAAAAGGGTAAATCCGAGAATCGGATCGTGCATGATTCCACCCACAACAATGCTTATTATTTTGAGTGAAAGTCCAACCAGCGAGAACGCAAACGACTGATGCTGCTTGTGCACCACCGCTGTTACTGCGCTTACTGGAGAGATAAGGAAATTCGCGAAGATGAAGGGGATGAGTATGTGTGCATACACTGCGGTCATGCGCCAAGTCTCGCCCAAAAGGAAAACGAAAATTTCTTCTGTGAAAAAGAAAAGTATTGCGAAGATTGGAAATCCGATTGCGAAGAGAACCGTATAGATCTTCAAGACATATCCGCGAATGTTTTTGGTGTCGTGAAAAGCTTGCGCTGCTTTCGGATAAAACACCTGGTAAATGCTCGCGCCAATAAGTGCCAACGGTGCTGCAAGAATGCGAAGCGATTGAAAGTAGTAAGAACTTATTTCGCTCGCGAAAAAGGTTCCTAATAAAAACACAATGCCATATTGCTGAAGGTTATCTACCAAGGCGTTTGGGGCATTGTATGTTGGAAATTTGCTGTAGGATTTCCAGAGCGTTTTCGCTTCGAGATTCGTTAAATTTTTCCAGGCTTGAATAGCCAGTTTCGAATAGTTGGAACCAATAATGATCCAACCGATGATTTGTCCGAGTATGGCTCCATAGATCAATCCAATGGGATCTTCAATAAGCATTCCCCACAACAAGCTTGTTCCAACGGTTACAGCAGCAACACTGATTTTAGAAAGGGCATTTCGAAGGAAGGTTCCGTTGCGCGTTGACCAATAGTTTAATATTTGCGAGAATCCTGCGAAGAAGGTAAATACAGGAACCAAAAGAATTGCGCTCGGCACGGAATAATTGAAAAGTCCTTGTCCGGAAAAAATGAGCACAATTCCCAATACAACCAAGCATAAAACTCGCAGCAATGTTCTCAAAGACAACGCTACCAATTGTTCAGCTTCTTCAGCAGATTTAGGAAGTGCAATGGCTAGTTCAAATCGCAAAGAAGAAAAGGACAGAATGATGGAAGTGCATGCGGTGAAAAAAGAGAATACAGCGAATTCCGTGGGGTCATAAATTCGTGCTAGGGCGAAAGCTCCAAGCACTTGAATGGCTTGTGCCGAAGCCGTTCCAATAAGCAGAATTGCAGTATTCTTTACAAACGCAGACTGCAACAGTTGTTTCATTCTGCAGAATGTTTAGTCTTTGCTAAATGCAAATACCACACGAATGTGATTAGATACATTATGCTACTTACAAGAGAATACAACCCAATAGCCCAGTACAAGCTATTGAATAAATAACCGACATAGAGGGCGGACATTTTTAAAATGACATCTATAATGTTTAGTCCGAGCGCTTTGTTTTGAACGTTTTCTAAAATGGCAGTGAATGAAAAAGGCGAGATGGAAAAATTCAACACAAATAGCGGTGCGAGCCATCTAGCCATTTCTCCGGAGGCCCGCCACTCTTCTCCGAAAACAAACGCGAAGAGGGAAGGTGCGAAGGCAACAATTATAATGGCTCCAATTCCGCTGAATGCCATGAGTGCCTTAGCTGTACTGAGCATTAGTGGGCGATAAGATTCTCCGTTCTTTTTTAACTCGGAAGCTTTGTTGTAGTGCGTCAGGAAAATCGTGTTACTAATAAGGTTCACAGGTGCTTGAATAATCTTCCAACACATGAAATACAGACCCGTTGCTGAATCGCCGAAACAGACATTCAACATCCAAACGGTTCCGCTCAACTGCAAAGTTTCAATAATGCCTTGCGGTGTGTTGAAGAATATGTATTGCTTGAAGGGCCTCAGCGAAATGTCTTTTACGGGTTCTTCAGTAAGTTCGTCTTGACGAGTTCCATTGAACAGCACCCACATGGAGATTACTTGGCCAATGATGAATCCGATAACCAATCCTAAATAGTCGAAGAAGAAGTATCCCAATGCAATTGAGCTTCCGTTAATGAACAAACTGTTTGCAACACGATAAGCAGCGTTTGTGCGGTATCTGTTGAGTCGGGTCGAAAGGAAATTGTACGTTTGAATGACTGCGATGCTGAAAATTCCAATCGGAAGAAATGCTTCGAATGCAGAAATGTGCATGCCGAAGAAATAAAGAATGCTGAATAGTATGGCAATTCCGGAAGCGAGTCTCCATGCGTTGTTTATGGAAAGCTTTGCTCGCTCACGCGCCATCATCTCTGTTTCCGCATTCGGTATGCTGTATTCAATTCGAAACGTAGCAAGCACTGCGAAAGGGATAATCCAAGCATAGAATAAGGCGAACCATGCAAAATCTTCGGCGTTGTACATGCGCGAAAGAATGGGCGCAGTTCCGTAGGTGATCAATTGTCCAACTGCAGTGGCGGCCGAAAGCTTCAGCACATTTTTCAGATGCAGTTTTTCAATCAGTTCTTTCATGAATTCAAGCTAGGCATTGGCATCCAGTGCGATACCGATTGAAAGAACTGATTTGAATTTCCTTCTCCTTTCCAAAAGTGAATGCCGTGTTTTTCGGCTTTCTCTTTATCGTGCAAATAGAAATCTTTTTGGAAATGAAGAACAATGACTTCGCGCAATTCGGTCTCACCAGTTTTTCCCGGAAGGAAAACAGAGTTGTTCGAAACAAACGCCAACACGCGCTGTCCGTCTTCCGGCAAT
>JBEIFO010000212.1:0-4326 GCA_040382375.1 Crocinitomicaceae bacterium | reverse complement strand
TCTTCATCCAATCTTGCGTGCGCTCCGGTTCGAGTTTGCACATCATCGGATGGTAGGCGCGGAAAGTGTCCCAAAGGGAAAATACAGTATAGCGCGTATATCCTTCAGCCGTATGAATCTTATTGTCCATGCCTCTGTATCTTCCATCTACATCGCTCCACACATTTGGAACAGTGTAACAGTGATACAGAGAAGTGCGGTAATTTTCAAGTCCTTTTCTGGTTGGAAATAAAATCGGGGCAGGCGCTTTTTCGAAAACTTTCCGCCACTCTTCTTCTACTTTTTGTTTGTTGTATCTGAAGTCGGTTTGAGGCATTTCAGCATATAAATTTCTCTTGGCTCCTTCTTCATCAACCCCCGAAATTCCTACGCGAATAGTCAATTCATTTTTTTCGGTTGGAAGGAAAAGGAATTGAAATGCTTGAATCATCTCGTATTCAATGACTGTTTCTCCTTTCTCATTGATAGATTTATTTCGTTGCATCAATTGATCGTTCGCAACGAAAGGCTGAGAGAACACTGCGTAGAAATAAGTGTGTTGCTCTGTGGCCCATGCTTCAGATACACGGTATCCGCTAATCGCAGTGTCTCCGTAAAAATGCAAGTCGTAATACAACAATTTATCACGATGCATGAAGTCTAAAAACAACAAGCAAGAGTCTCCCGGTTGCATTTTGTATTTGTGCAATCCTGCGTGAGTAGAGGCTGTGAATCCCGCGTCAATGTTATAATCATCTAGGTGAACGCTGTAAAAGCCTGGACTTGCTTGTTCTCTTTTATGCGAAAATTTTGAAGCAATGGCATCGCGCCAAAGTGGTTTTTCCTTCGTGTGTCCATTCGTTGGCATGAACAGTATATCACCGTAATCAGACACTCCCGTTCCTTGCAAATGCGTGTGCGTGAATCCGTAAATAATGCTATCGCTATAATGATAACCACCGCAACCGTCCCAACCGTCGAGACGAGTATCCGGACTCAATTGCACCATTCCAAACGGAGCCGTTGCTCCAGGAAAAGTATGACCATGTCCGCCAGTTCCGGTGAACACATTCACATCGAATTTTTTATTTACGCCATCATTTACTGCAACATTCTGAACCTTTACCGAATGACTTGTGGGGTTAGCCACGAATGGAGCAACGTCATGTGCCGGTATATCTTCATTTGGCGGAATGTGCGCTATGACGCATGATCCAAGCGTTATGCAGGAAAGGAGAAATGCAGAAAGGTAAACGTGTATTTTGTTCATGGTGCAGTAGTAGGAGAAACGCAAACAGGGCAATTCATTCGGTCGTGAACGCCAAAGTGAAGCACTTGCGGTTTGGCTATTTTTATTTGAGTAGTATAAATTTCTTTTTGTTCGGGAGTTAGGGCAAGTTCAATATTCAAATCACGCTCGTCTCTAAATCTTTTTATGGCATCTGAGCGCATGTTCAAATCTTTCAATCGCTCTTCTTCATTCACAGAAGGTTCTTCCGCAACGATGCTCATGATTTTTTTCTGCTCTTCAATAAGTCCGTGGTAATGAACGAAAATGGAGGGGATCAAAAGTTGTTGCTGTTCGGTAAGATTGAGTTTCGCGCGCATCGATTTTATTTTCGCTTGATCTTGAGCAGAAAGTACGCTAATGTCAACAGTGTCTTTCATCATAGGCTGAGCAGATGAAGTCAGGGCAATCAAACAAACGAATATCGAAAGTATAAAACGAATCATATTTCAAAAATAGGACAGAAGCAAAGATTTACTACATTTGCCGAGCATTTGGTCAATGAAGAAGTTCATTGTGAAAAGGGAATCGCGCGAAAATCGCGAACTGTGCCCGCAGCTGTAAAGCTCTCATTCGCAAGAATGAAAACGATTGCCAATCAAAGCCACTGTGAAAACGGGAAGGCGCGCAACCGAGAGATAAGTCAGAAGACCTGCCAAGTGTATTAACCCCATCATCGCTCGGGGCCAAGCGAGAACAGGACTATGAAGAAAAAACTTTGTACTGTCTTATTGTTGCTGTTGCCTTTTGTTTTGCTTGCGCAAGACTCACTGCCGCATGTATCCATCATGCCTTTGGAGATTATCTCCGAGCGCAGCTTGAAAGCAGATGAACTGCACGCAGTAGATTCTACCCTTTTACTTCATTCTTCATCTTTAGACATTGCTACCACGTTGCAACGTTCGGGTATTGGTATGGTGAACACCTACGGAGCGCCCGGATCCATCGCTTCTTTCCGTCTAGGAGGAATGAGTTCAAACTATGTTACGGTTGAATTAAACGGAGCGGTCTTGAATTCGCCAACACTGGGCATGGCCGATCTCTCGCTTATTCCTTCCTTCTTCCTTCAATCGGCATCGCTAGGAGAGCGCAACTTCAGCGGCTTCCAACGGAACGTAGGTCTTGCCGCAACCCTTCGTTTGGAGTCGAGCATGGCTACGAAAAATGAAGTCTCCTTCGAAAGCACGGTGACTTCCTTACAGAATGTTTTTTATGGAATGTCCGTTTCAAGGAAACGCGATCAATGGAAATGGAACATTCGTGCGTTTCAATCTCGCAATGAAAATAAATTCTCTTACAGAGATGTTCAGCAATGGGAGGCTCCGCTAGTTCTTCAAACGAACAACAACAATATTTCTCAAGGCGTTCAGAGCAATCTTGTCTATGTGGGGGAGAAGAGAACCCATTACTTCAACACCATGGCAGTTAATCGTTACGCCTTGTTGCCTTCTGTTATGGGTGGGGTAGGTAACTTGAATGCAAATCAACGTGACGATCTTTTTCAAACGTCATTCTATTGTGAAGGAAAGCGAAAAAATGTTTTTTCTTTCTCGCATTTCCAATCGAAGCAAGGCGTTTCGATTATTCTATCGAATCAAGAATATTCGAGCTATGTAGCTTCAAGCCAAATTCAAACAAGTCTTGTTAACGCTTTTGTAAACGCATCGTTGCAAATGCGCAGGGCGCTCGTTCAAATTAATCCTACTGCAAGCGTTACTTCGCTTCAATACCGCGATTGGACTCAGCAAGTGCAATGGAAGGGAGGTTCGTTGTGGGCGTCTTACATTCAAGATATAGCCAAAGGGAAATTGAGGTTCGTATCTTGGGTTAAACCCGAATGGCGCTCAGATCGCAGTCCAATTGTGAGTGGAGAAGTAGGTATTGAAATGCCAGAACAGTTAGGTCGATTTAAAAATGAATATTCGATTTCAGCAAGCTCTAAATCGCGCATGCCCTCGGCGAATGATCTCTACTGGATTCAAGGAGGAAATGAAAATCTGATTTCGGAAAAAGCAAATTGGATTCAAGCGAAATGGAGCAGCACCATTCAAAGTTTAAATAAAAGAAGCAATATTCAGTTTCAGCTCAACGCCAAGACTGGCAGGGTGTCCAATTGGATACAATGGATTCCAATGCCGGAAGATTTTTGGATGGCCATGAACTTCAAAACAGTGAACATAAAGCAAGCCGAAGGAATAATTTCTTGGGAGTTGAAAATGCCAAATGGCGAATGGAACTTTTCTGAGCGTGCGGAATATACCAACGCTTCAGGATTAAACACGAACAATTCAGAAGGGTATCAAATGGTTTACACGCCTCAAATTCGCACGAACACTTCTCTAAGTTATTCTCGAAATTTATGGTCAGCAGGACTAACGCATTCGTTCGTAGGAAAGCGATTCACTGATGAAGGGAATACCGTCTCGTACGCTGTTCCCAGTTTCAATTTGCTGAATATAAATTTGAATAGAGAATTGAAATTCAGAAAAAATCAGTTGTCTCTTCAAGTTGAAATTCAAAATATCTTAAACACCCAATACCAATGGATACGCGGATACGCCATGCCAGGTAGGGTTTATTCAATAAGTATTAAATTTTTCATTCACTAAAAATATAGCATCATGAAATTGAAATTTTTGTCCATTGTTTTATTCTCACTTGTTCTAGTGTCTTGCGATAAATGCAAAACCGATGATCCAACAGTTGCAGATTATACGAACGGTGCGTTCATCGTAAACGAAGGATCATTCGGTAATTTGAATGGAAGTATTACCTGGACGCTCAATAGCGTGCTAGTTTCAAATCCATTTGCAGATGCCAATGGAACAGCCCTTGGCGATGTTATTTCAGATTTCGATGTGGTAAATGGTAAGTTCTACGCCATTTCAAATTCTACCGCGAAAGTGATTGTTATGAATGCAACGACGTTTAAGGTTGAAGCGGAAATAACAGGATTCGCTTACCCGCGTTCGTTTCAGTATGTTGGAAATGGAATAGCCGCAGTTACAGATGGTAGTTTAGATGGAAGTGTGAAGTGGATTGACCTTTCTACCAATACC
>JBEIFO010000211.1:0-4338 GCA_040382375.1 Crocinitomicaceae bacterium | reverse complement strand
CCTTTGTGGACATTTAACCATGAATCAACAGCAATACAACAGACTCTTTTACTTGCTTTCGGCAATGGTGCTGGTAGAAAAAATCCTGGTGTATTTCTTCTTTTCCATTCAATACACAGACAGCGATCAAACTCTTTTGTGGCAAGTAGCTACTGATCTTTCGAATGGAATTTTCCATGGACCTTGCTTCTACGGACAAAGCTACGGACCAAACATAGAACCCTTGCTGGCCGTGGTTTTCATGAAAACAGGTTCTCCTGCTTACGCAGCGCTTCCGCTTGCAACACTCATCCTTTCCACCACTCCCTTTTTTCTTTTAGCAATCTATTTCAAACATAAACTTTCCGCACAATCTGCCCTCATTCCGCTGATCGTTTGCCTCTTACTTCCTCTGGAATACAGTCTACTCACAGCCATTCCTCGCGGATTCGTGGGAGGAATATTTTTTGTAAGTCTCGGATTATTCTGTTGGAAATATTTCCGAACCAACCTTTCACTAGCTTTCGCAGGACTTTTTATTGGATGGGGTCTTTACGGAAATTTGAACAGCGCCTTGCTTCTTCCTCTCATCATTCCAAGCATTCATTGGAACAAGAAATTCATTTTACGTGCAGTGCTTTTCTTCGGTGTTGGTTTTATTATCGGACTACTTCCCTTCTACTTCAATTTTCAATATTACCAAGCGCATCCTGAATTGCTCATTCACGTAGCACCCAGCGTGAAACTCAGTTGGTCCAGTTTCCTTGAAACCATTTACCGATTCAACAATTACTTCGATCAGGTCTCACCGCTGTTTTGGCGCTTCGGATTTGTTAGCGTGCTCTTGCTTCCAGCTGCAATAATTTTATTGTGGAAGAAAAACAAACGCCTCGAGGCGTGGACAATTGCCTTCGTTCTATTGGCTATTCTTGGATCATTATTCTTGGAAAAGACGAAAGAAAGCTCCTATTCCCTTTTCTTTTCAGGTGGAAGATTTTTCCTTGCTCTTCCGTTCGTATTCATCTTCCTTACGTTGTATTTCTATTCGTTTCTTTCTTCGAAAAATAAATTAAAATTCAATCGCATTGCACTCCTGCTCGCTGTTGTTTCTTTCGGAATAAAAACAGTATTTTTCTCGTCATTACTTTCAAGTGCCATTGACGAGTCGAAATCTTGGTGTGTGCATGTTGTGCGAATTAGCGACCTGAAAAAACAATGCTCGGCAATGGCTGAATTCGGAGAGAACCCTTCACTTTATATTGCGATTACTGGCGATACTCCCGGACAGCCGGTAACCTACGGATGTCAGTGCCTTCAGGCCGACTTTCCTTCCACCTACATTCCACATTACGAAAGAAGAAGATGGCTTATTTCCGAATACAATAAAATTGTTTTTCCTACTATACTTCTT
Organism: Crocinitomicaceae bacterium; assembly: GCA_040382375.1. Lineage (GTDB taxonomy): Bacteria > Bacteroidota > Bacteroidia > Flavobacteriales_D > Sanyastnellaceae > CAIZGX01. The sequence continues at coordinate 2,948 of JBEIFO010000211.1, read as the reverse complement.
CACGGAAAAGATACCACGCGCTGGGACAGAAGTAAATTCGGTCATCTCAACATTGTAAAACACGACAAAGAAAAAGGATGGATGTTGGTTCGAAATTCAGAAACAACCGACGTGTTTCTTTTTGAAAGCGGGATACTAACTCCGAATAAATAAATTCATGAAAATCGTTCTTCAACGCGTGTCGAGCGCCTCTGTAAAAGTAGATTCCAAAATAGTTGGAAGAATAGAACATGGGCTCTTGCTGCTCATTGGATTTTCTTCCAGCGACACGGAAGAAAGCGTTCTTCCAACACTAGAAAAAATTGTGAAGCTTCGCATTTTTTCAGACGAAGAAGGAAAGATGAACAAGAGCGTTTTAGATGTTGAAGGAAGTCTGCTCTTGATTAGTCAGTTTACGCTTTACGCCGACACCAAGAAAGGCAACAGACCCAGCTTTATTGAAGCCGCTCGCCCGGAACAAGCCATTCCGCTTTATGAATTTTTTATTGCTGAAATGCGCAAGCGCATAACGAAAGTTGAAACGGGAATTTTCGGTGCCGATATGAAAGTTGAATTGGTCAACGACGGACCGGTAACCATTGTACTTGAAACGTAGTTATTTTCTTTTGACGCTAGTTCCGTCGGTATAGTGAACCATTTTAACCGTGATAAAAACTTTTGTGGCACCTTCTACCCAAACGCCCTCAAGGTCTTCAGTTGTGCCACCAACAGGAATTGGTTTTGTGAAGTTTCCCGACTGCCATTGACCATCTCGTGAACCAACTAATTCGCCAAAATTATTATAAAATCTCGCCCTCCATTTCATACCATCAACCGATTTTGTACCATTGTTCTTAAATTCCACATAATAACCTGCGTTATAACCAAAAGTACTCTGTGTATAAGCTGACAAAACTTTAACAGAACCATAATTTGAGTGTTTCTGAGCAGAAACAAAAGTTGCTGCAATTAAAAACAGGGATAGAAATAGGTTTCTCATATAATTACATATTTAATAAAAGCTAAGTTAATTAAAATGCTGCAAAGTTTCCCCTTTTTTCATTTTATTATACTGAAGCGCCAATAAAACCATCACATCTGAAAATGTTTTCATGGCATCTTTTGTCTCTTCAGAAATCTCTTGCTTACGCAAACGCAGAACCATTAATCCGTATAGAGCCGTTAAGTATGCCTCTACTTCACTCAATGCCTTTCCGTTTGCTCTTTCGCGATAAGCATCTAGATTTTCTTTTGCGCGCTCGTTAGCAGCTATGTACTCATCGTCGCGAAGGAGGGTATTCAAAGTCGTGTGAAGCAAATTCAATTCTGAAAGAACTTCTTGCACTTCTTCCACATTGCCCTTTTCCTCAGCGTTACTGCGCTTCATGCTTTTAGCTAATTCTTCAAACCACGTTTTCTCTTCCTGAATTTTTTCTTCGGTTGGAAGGAAAGAACGTAGAAAGCTCTCCAACGATTCGACATCAAAATTCACAGCACGAAGCAAGTCTTGCATCTGCCACATGTAAATAATATACTCCGCTATGTTCTCGGCGTATTTGCGTTCTGCGATAGTCATTACTTCGATTGCTTTTCAGTTTCGTATTCTGCATTTAATCCCTTCACAATTTCACTTGTTAAATCATAAAGCGGATTGGCAAATAAAATAAGTGGCGCCGTGCTTTGATAAGAAACAATATAATCCCATCCGTTTGCCTTCGCATAATTCGCAGTAAAGACTTCTAGTTTTTTTCTTAAGTCTTCCTGCATAGCCGATTCATTTTGCATAAGCAATTGCTCTTCCTGCTGTTGAATCTGTGCCAATTCATTTTGCAATTGTCCCAATCTATTTTGAACAGTCGCTTGCTCGTCGGCCGGCAAATTTCCCTTTTGAGCATAAAGCACTAAATCATCAACTTCTTTCTGACGTTTTGCAGCTTCACCCTTCACCTTGGCTTCTGCAGCTGAAGCGCTTTTCTCCAACTCTGCTGATTTCTCTGTAATAAATAAATATTGCGCATTCAACGAATCTAAGTTCACATAAGCAATCTTCATTTGGCCAGGGCTAATGGTATCTACCACCTTAGACTTTTCAGCAAGCTCCATGGCTGAATTCAATTTATTCCACATAACCAATAAGGCCACAAAGGTTCCTGCGAAAAGAATTACCAAAATTAAATTAAATGCGAAAGGTTTCTTTACGGATTTGTTTTCTGAAAGTTGATGCTCCATGCTTTATGTAAATTTTGAAATTGATTTTCAATTTCGGTTAGAAATTCTTCGTTCAATAAGACTCTGACTGCCTCTATGGTCTTCACTGCCTCTTGATCAATCTTTATGGCTTGTTTGTATGATGCTGCTTCGAACTCCACAATCCACTTGCCGTTCCAAGAATGAACAACAATGCGCATGCGCGAATGTGGAATGGTTTCAATGGCTCTCATAGTCTTGCGAATTTAATTCTTTTCTTCCACTTTCTTCGCCAAGTTTTTCAAACGTAGCATAATGAAAAAAGCCATGAGGGTAAAGCACATGGCCACGTACCCAACAATGTGATAGTTCTCTAAAGGCGCATTAGCGTTGGCTTGTGTAATAATGCTCCCAGCTAAAGCAGCACTTATGCCAGATGCTGTGCTCTGTGCTGCAGAGTTCAAACTCATGAACCCAGCTCGGTGCTTGGGGCTCACGACACCGCTCACTATTGTGTTCGCCGGAATCATTCTTCCAGTTACCATCACGAAGAAAAATCCGGCAATGGTTAAGACAATCCACAAATCGGTTTCCGGAAGATTTGTGTTAATGAAAATAGGAATGAGCGAAAGCAATGCGAAGAATCCGAACACTTTAAATCTTCCAATTTTATCCACTGCTCTTCCAATTAAAATACTGCTAATTACCGTGCAGAATCCACCAACCAAATAAATATACTTCACTTCGTGTTGTTCCAATTTCACGTTGGAAATCATGTATGG
>JBEIFO010000210.1:0-4338 GCA_040382375.1 Crocinitomicaceae bacterium | reverse complement strand
TCGCTTGGGAGCGCGGTTAATGGCGGCGTCCATGGCTGGCACAACCGGCAATGCACTAGGAATTCCTTCTTCAATCTGTTCTTGAAATGTTGACATAGGTGGGTGTGCTAAAATTGAGCAGCGAGCGACAAATTTAAGCCGCTCATGTGTTTTTCGTTGAAATTCTGAAATGCGAATGTGTAACTAGTAGAGGTAATGTTTCGCCATTCGGCGCGGAACATCAGATGTTCATCGAGTAAATAATTTATGTTGAAACTGTATCCCCATAAATCATTGTTCACCCCAGCAATAACCAAATTGTTTTTATCGCGTAACATCTCTGCTCTGCCTACTAGGTACAGCTTCTCATTCAATTCATAAGAGATCCCAACAAATCCAGTCATCCAACTTTTGTCGAGTCCGTTATTCCCCGTTTCTTGCATTCCGTAATCTGCTTGAAGTTGAACGGTCCATTTGTCCTTTAGTTGAACTTGCGCATAAAAGTTTTGAAAGAATCTTGTTTGCGAACTGTCTAAAACGGCCACCTCTCCGAAATAGGTGGAGTGATTCAATGTTATTTTGGAAGTGGGCTTGTACTGAAGTTGCGAACCAAAGTCGGGTCGCGATTGTTGGGCGCGAAGAGTCATGGTTTGCCATCCGTTGAGGGCAAGCAATGATCCGAAGAACTTATTGTTTTTTGAGGCGTATTGAAGAGCTATTCCGCTTTCGTAATAAGGAGAGTTCTCTGCTGCTAAACTTCTACTTAGCGATAAATTGGAGAATCCAATAGCAGATTCTAATCCAATGTGCGAAGGAATTACACCCGCTTGTAACCAGAAGTTTTCACGGGCACTCAATTTATAAGAAATGTTTCCGACGTAAAGGGCACCAAACCCAATGGGTTCTGCTGAAGTGACCTTGTTAGCGTATGTTCCTTCAACGAGTGATAGTTGCGTTTTTATGCGTTCAGAACTATACTTGAAGTCGAGAACAGCTGTATTGAGCGCTGCGTGATTTGTAGAAGTGTGGCTGTATAAAAAATCTGGACGCTGATGGTCGTTCCAGTTGTGCTGATCTTGTGCGAAATAGATTTCAGTATAGCCTGAAAAATGAATACTGTCTTTGTTAATTTGAGAAAATACCAATTGAGGAATAAGCAGCCCGATAAGAATTAACGCTCGCATACAGTTGTTTTTTACAAAGATGCGAAGTTATTTATTGAATTTACCCGTCTTTTTATCGAACCCAAAAGGGCAATGCTTGCAGCCGCTTTGACAACAATGACCTCTTTTCAAGTGATACTCTTCTGTGAAAATAAAAAATCCTTCTTCACTTAAATAGTAGTCTTCTACCTGTACTTTTGAATTCTCTTCCTCTCTCATATGACAAAAATGCAATTTACTGACTTGAACAAAAAAATAAATTTTCAACTTCCTGTTTACGACAATTTAAATTTTAGCGAAAACGGAAAGGTAGTCGTTAAACGATTCGATCGCTTACATTCAACCATAAATGGCAACAAATGGTTTAAGTTAATGTTCAATCTGGAAGAAATGAATCGTAGAGGTGCTAAGCAATTGGTCACTTTTGGGGGTGCTTATAGCAATCATATTCATGCGACAGCCGCGGCTTCCAAAGAATTGGGAATACATGCTGTAGGCATCATTCGCGGGGAAGAACCGAAGGATTATAGTCCAACCTTGTTGTTTGCAAAGGAATGTGGAATGGAGCTCTGTTTTATTTCCAGAGCCGACTATGAGGAAAGGAACAGTGAGGAAATGAAAGCGTGGGTGCATGAAAAATGGGAGTCAGCTTTCCTGGTGCCTGAAGGCGGTTCGAATTATTTGGGAATGAACGGCGCTATGCAAATGGTCAGCGAAGAAGATTTTGAATTTGATCATTGGCTTGTGGCCGCCGGAACAGGCACAACCGCTGCGGGTCTGCTTGTTCAATCGAAACCGCACCAGAAAGTCTGGATATACAGCGCATTGAAAGGCGAGAACTACATGCGAAATGAGATTCGCAACAAACTCATTTACTTTTTTCATGATGAAGCCGCAGCTGATGAAGTTCTAGAGCGCGCAGTAGTTTTCAGTGAAGATGACTTTGGTGGATATGGAAAGTTCAATGATCGATTGATTGAATTTGTCCAAGAGATTAACAGAACACATCAACTTCCTCTCGACGTTGTTTATACCGGAAAACTCATGCATGCTTTTTTAGTTGGAAATAAAAAACCGAACGAAGGTTCGGTTTTAATGTTTCATACTGGCGGATTGCAAGGCAATCCGAAAACTATATTCGACTAATCTTTAACATGTTTGTAGTTCCTTGCTCTGCAATAGGCATAGAGGCTACATTCACCAAGAAATCTCCTTCTTGTACATATCCGTTTTTCTTCAAAATATAACGAATGTCTGCAATCGTTTGGTCTGTACTTACCATCTTGTCGTAGTAGAATGCCTTCACTCCCCAGACCAAATTCAACTGCGTTAGAATACGCTTGTTTCCTGTGAATACGAAGACATGTGCCTTCGGTCTAGAACTGGAAATTTTATATCCTGTGTATCCTGAAAACGACATGGTTGCAATGCTGGTTGCTCCTATGCGCTTTGCAACGCGACAAGCACTGAAGCAAATGCTATCTGTGATGAATCGCGTTTCATCCATTTCATAAGGAGCCTCTTCGAGGTAATACAATCCCGGGAATTTTTCAGCTTCGTTAATTATGTTGTGCATCATGGTTATAGCTGCAATCGGATAGGCACCAACGCTGGTTTCTCCGCTTAGCATAACTGCATCTGCGCCGTCTAAAACCGCGTTGGCAACGTCTGTTACTTCAGCGCGTGTTGGAGTCATGCTAGTAATCATGCTTTCCATCATTTGCGTAGCAACAATAACAGGCTTTGCAGCTTCAACGCATTTCTTTACGATCATTTTCTGAGCGAGTGGTACTTGCTCAATTGGAATTTCAACTCCAAGGTCACCACGAGCCACCATGACCGCATCGGTTTCGCGAATAATGTCGTCGATTACTTCAAGGGCCTCAGGTTTTTCAATTTTCGCCACCACTTTCGCGTGCTTGCCGTTTTCAGCAATGATGCCTTTGAGCACGCGAACATCGTCCGCTGTGCGGACGAATGAAAGTCCAATCCAATCAATGTTCATTGAAAGCGCAAATTCCAAATCATTCAAATCTTTCTTCGATAAGGAAGGAAGAGAAACTTTAGTTTCGGGAAGATTCAGTCCTTTCTTCGATGAAAGAATTCCACCTTGAACGACTTCACACAAAACTTCTTTTTTACCATCGGTGGAAAGAATGCGAATCGCAATTTTTCCGTCGTCTAACAAAACGCGTTCGCCAGGTTTTACATCGGAAGGAAATTCTTTGTAGTTGGTATAGATATGCGAAGCTGTTCCAATTTGTTCTTCAGTGGTAATGATAATTTGCTTTCCTGCTTCCAACATTACACCGTTGTCTTGCATAATACCCACACGCAACTTAGGTCCTTGTAAATCCGCAAGCAACGCGGTGTTCGTTCCTAACTCTTTGTCAATCTCACGAACAAATGCAACAACGCTCGAATGATCGTCGTGTGAGCCGTGAGAAAAATTCAAACGCACAACGTTTAAGCCGGCTTCAATCATTCCTTTCAGAACTTCTTTGTTTGCTGATACTGGACCGATGGTCGCTACTATTTTCGTTTTTTTCATAATCAATCGAAGAACAAATGACTCACATGTTTCAGACTATCCTGTGTTAGATGAAAGGCCGCGAGCACATTGTTTATTTTTCTAATTTGTTTAACCAATTCTTCTATGTCTTCTCTGCCCTCTACTTTCAGCAGGTATTCAAGTTGCGCATACTCAGGAATAAGTACTCCTTGAAGCGAACGATTCGAGATTAAGTGAATAGTGTAATGATTTTCTTCGGAAACGTATTTGAACAACTCATGTTCAGAGTTCTGTTCTTTTGTTTCGAGTTTGTAGGGCTTCTTGCGTTCTAAACTCCACTTCATTTCACGATTTAAAAACCACGCCAATCGAAAATCTTTCTCTCTCGAGTTAATTCCGATTAATTCGAAATTCAAATACTCATCGTTCGAAAACGTAATGTTTTTGGGGCTCATTCTAGTTAGTGTATTTTTTACACGAACTACGCAAAGGTAGTTATTTCCATGTCAGTTGTGCGGAATTTTCATTCACAATTAATTCTGCATTTCGTCCCATATAAAAAGCTCGGTTGTCGTTTAAATGTCCTGCCGGAAACCCTGCTGCAATTGGAGTTTCAGAGTTTATTCCCATTTCTAGAATAATTTGTTCTACGGATTTTCCCCACGGATTATTGCTTGAAAATCC
>JBEIFO010000209.1:0-4355 GCA_040382375.1 Crocinitomicaceae bacterium | reverse complement strand
GGCTCATTGCCGTTTCGGCGTATGCCATTACTTCCTGAAGAAGCAACATTCCTATTTCCTGCTCTGCAACAGGCTTGCCGTGCAGAAACTTTTCTAATTTCTCAACGTCCTTCGGAGAATAAAAAGCCAAGCAATGTCCTTCACCACCGTCGCGACCAGCGCGACCTGTTTCCTGATAATAACTCTCTAAACTTTTTGGAATATCATGGTGAATCACGAATCTCACATCGGGTTTATCGATCCCCATTCCAAACGCGATAGTTGCTACAATAACATCTACATCCTGCATGAGGAATTTATCTTGAACGTCGTTCCGCTGATGGCTGTCCATTCCAGCGTGGTATGAGAGCGCTTTAATCCCGTTAGCTACAAGCAGCTCCGCAATCTCCTCGGTCTTCTTCCGCGACAGGCAATATACAATGCCGCTCTTTCCGGCATTCCCTTTTACGAATTGAATGATCTGTTTACCCACGCTTACTTTCGGGCGTACCTCGTAGTAAAGATTATCACGGTTGAAAGAAGACTTAAAGACTTTCGCATCAACCATTCCCAGATTCTTCTGAATATCGATTTGAACCTTTGGCGTAGCTGTTGCCGTTAAGGCCATTACGGGTAGGTCTGCAATTTGCTGAATAATGGTTTTGATTCTTCTGTACTCAGGTCGGAAATCGTGTCCCCATTCTGAAATACAATGCGCTTCATCAATGGCAACAAAGGAAATTTTACAGGTTCGAAGAAATTCAATATTCTCTTCTTTTGTCAAAGACTCTGGGGCCACATAAAGAAGCTTGGTCTTGCCACTGAGCATGTCCTTCTTTACTTGAGCTATTTCGCTTTTATTCAATGAAGAATTTATAACGTGAGCTATACCCTCCTCATTTGAAAATCCTCGCATGGCATCTACCTGATTTTTCATCAAGGCAATCAAAGGTGAAACAACAATAGCTGTTCCTTCCGACATAAGAGCAGGAAGTTGATAGCACAATGACTTCCCTCCCCCAGTAGGCATAATCACAAAGGTGTCATTGCCTGCAAGCACATTATCAATAACACCTTCCTGTAGGCCTTTAAAGTTTGAAAACCCAAAAAAATATTTCAAGGCTTCTTTTGGAGCCATGTCTGTCGCTGTAATCATTCTCTTTTAGTAATTGAGCGTTATGAAAAAGTAACGTCTCTGTAAAATTCGCTTAACGAATGTAAGCACAAAAGCACATGCACACCAACAAATTCGCACGAAAAAAAAGACCTGAAAAACTAACGTTTCTTTGCATCTTTGCAAAGTGAAATTGACCTCAAACACATCCATTATAGACTCTGCAAAAGAAGCCATTCGATTAGAAGCAGATGCGCTTACCATATTGGGATTGTCACTAGACAGCATCTTTGTTTCAGTTGTAAAGGCGGTCCTTGAAACAACGCTACCAGTTGTTGTAACAGGAATCGGCAAGAGCGGAATAATTGCTCAAAAATGGGTAGCTACTTTTAATAGTACCGGTCAACCCGCTCAATTTTTGCATGCCTCTGAGGCCATACATGGCGATTTAGGCATGGTTCAAAACAATTGCATTGTCTTTTGCTTATCGAAAAGCGGAGACTCACCGGAAATTCAATATTTGGTTTCATTGTTGAAATCTATGAACGTTCAGTTGGTCGGAGTGGGTGCTAATCCCGAGAGTTTTCTTGCGAAAGAATCGACTTACTTTCTTCACACCCCCATGACCAGCGAAGCTTGTCCGAATAATTTAGCCCCAACCGTTAGCACGACCCTTCAATTGGCCGTGGGCGATGCAATTGCTGTTTCGCTTATGACGGAACGAGGATTCAGCAAACTTGATTTTGCAAAATTCCATCCTGGTGGTGCACTTGGCAAAAAACTTTTCACAACCATTGAGCAAGTCATGCGTGCAGATGCTCTTCCTCGGGTTTCTTCAGACTGCAACTTCCGCGACTTGCTCATGGAGATATCTTCCAAACGTGCCGGTGCCACTGCTGTTATAGAAAACGAGGAACTCTTGGGTATTGTAACAGATGGTGATATTCGAAGAGCCGTTGAGCGTAACGCCAACCTTGATGCATTGCGCGCGTCTGACCTAATGAACACCTCAGCTAAACGAATTCAAAATTCCGCGCTGGCCGTCGAAGGTTTTCAATTAATGGAAAACAATAAGATTAGCCAATTGCTTGTGATAGACGAAAGTGGGAAATACTGTGGCATTATACATTTGCACGATCTTCTGAGTGCCGGAATTAATTAATGGAGATGGCTGAAGAGAAAAACATGAGCTTCTTAGAGCATCTTGAGGAACTTAGAAAAAGATTGTTTCGAGCGGTTTTGTTTGCTGTTGCAGGGGTTGTGGTTGTCTTTATTTTCGACACCTATGTTATTGAAAATATCATCATGGCGCCTCGTCGCGCCGATTTCCCTACATACCGTTTCTTTTGTTGGTTAGGCCACAGCTTGGGGCTGGAGGATCAGCTCTGCTTTTCAGATGCTAACTTCACACTTCAGAGCACCACTATGGGCGGAAATTTCTCTGCCTACATGACGGTGGTTTTAATAGGAGGAGTTATTCTTGCCTTTCCTGCAATATTCTATCAAATTTGGGCCTTTGTGCGTCCGGGCTTGAAAAAGACTGAACTCAAGTCGGTGCGTGGCATTGGCTTCTATGTGTCCTTGTTATTCTTTCTGGGCGTGCTATTCGGCTATTACGTTTTGACACCGCTCTCCATTCAGTTTTTAGGAAATTTTGCTTTCGCAGATGTTGAAGTGAACGCAACAATTTTATCTTATTTAAAGTTATGTTCGTCGCTCATTCTAGGAACTGGATTGGTTTTCCAGATGCCTGTTGTCATATACTTCTTGGCTAAAATTGGTTTAGTAACTTCTGCATTCCTTAAAAAGTACAGACGACACGCCTTTGTCATTAACCTTATTGTAAGCGCAATTATTACTCCTCCCGACGTTACAAGTCAAATGCTTGTTTCGCTGCCTTTACTCTTACTGTACGAAATCAGTATTCGAGTTGCGCAGCGCGTAGAAAAAAACAAAGTGTAAATCCAATATACAGTTGTTTTTTGGTTTGTTAACTCAAACGGGAATTTCATTATATTCGTAGCCTTAAAAGTTAACTTAAATTTAATCAAATGAAGAAAATCTACTTATTAGGTTTGTTCACAGCTGTTGCGAGTGTATCATTCGCACAATGGTCTGTACAACAATCACCTGCTCGCAGAACTTTCACAAGAAGTGAAATTTCTCCAAAAGCAAGCATCCGCCAAGAAATGGCTCCATCTATCAATTGGAGCAACCGTGTTGTTCTTCTAACCGAAGACTTCCAAGGAGTTACAGGATCAATGCCTGCTGGTTTACCATCAGGATGGTCAACTAACCAAGTTGTTCAAGCTGACGGTTCTAACGGAAATGCTTTCAAAACACACAACAGTACAACCGCTAACGGTGGTGGTTACTGGCCAGTTCCACAAGTTGGAACAGGAAACAAATTCGCTGGAGCGAATGACGACAACACACCATGCGATTGCGATATGGTTGATGCGTATGTTCAATCTCCTTCAATGGATTTCTCTGCTGCTTCTAACATCGCGATTTCATTTGATATTTTCCACGATGGTAATTTCGGTGGTGGTGATGCTACTTTGCAAATCTCTACAGACGGTGGTGCTACCTTTAACATTCGTTCTATCGGAATTGACGAAACAGGTGCAAGCATCGATGTATTTCCTTTAGATCAAGATTACTGGCAGTCTATCATTGTTCCATTGTATGATGTAACAGCAGCAAACGTAATCATACGTTTCCAATGGACTGACGCTGGATCATGGGCTTCTGGATTTGCAGTAGATAACGTAATCGTAGGTGAATTACCTGCAAACGATATCCGTGTAGTTAAAACTAAAACAGGAGACTGGAATCAAGCCAACTTCGGTTTAGGTTTCTGGGATTACAACAGAGTACCAGTTACTCAAGTAAGCCCCGTTCACGCAACTTCAGTTATCTTCAACGGAGGTACAAGCGATCAAGCAGATGCCACTATGAGCTACGCAGTAACTTTCAACGGAACTCCTGTTGCTGGTTCTCCTTTCGCTGCTGATCAAACATCTGCTTCTTTCTTATCTCTTGATAAAGACACTATCTCTGTATCTACAACTTGGACTCCAAGTGCTGTTGGTACTATCCAAGTTACAGCAACTTCCTCTTCAACTACCGGAGATGATGTAGCTTCGAACAACACAGGAACTGCTTCTATGGAAATCACTGACTTCACATATGGTCGTGATGGAAATGCTGCACAAGCATTCGTAGGTCCAACTTCAGATTTTGAAATTGGAAACTTGTT
>JBEIFO010000208.1:0-4362 GCA_040382375.1 Crocinitomicaceae bacterium | reverse complement strand
ACATTCCTTTGTTGTATGAATTTTCGAATACTGAAACGGAGACCATTGTGAAGGCGTTTCTTGAACCTGCCATTGGCAAATGGATTTCCGCCAACGGAGAGCAACGTCAACTTGCTCATGTATCTGCTGTCTTTTCGAACAACTTCACCAATTACCTTCAATACATTTCACAATCGTTGTTGAAGGAAGCACAGCTTCCAACCGATTTATTTTACACCATGTTGAAGGCGCATGTTGAACTGTTGGAAACTAAAAGTGCCGAAAGTATTCAAACAGGCCCTGCACAGCGCGGTGACATGAATACGATAGAAGCACAAAAACAGTTATTGAATAATCACGATGATTGGAAGGAAATCTATGCCCTTCTTTCCAAAAATATTTTAGAAAAATACCAATGAATTACAAAGAAAAATTAGCGAAAACGAAGATCTTTATCTTCGACGTAGACGGAGTCTTCACCGACAACATTGTTTGGTTGTTCCCGGATGGAGAGCAGATGCGCACCGCGAATGTTCGCGACGGATATGCCGTTCAGCTAGCGGTAAAGAACGGATTTAGAATAGCAGTGATAAGCGGAGGAAGATCTGAAGCGGTTCGCAATCGCTTCGAAAAATTAGGTGTTCACGAAGTTCACTTGGGTTCTTCGAACAAACGTCAAGTTTATTTAGATTTAAAATCGAAATGGCATTTTCACGACGACGATGTGTGTTATATGGGCGATGACATTCCGGACATACCCCTCTTGAAAATCGTTGGCTTGGCTGTTTGTCCGGCCGATGCAGCGCCTGAAGTGAAAGAAGTTTCGCATTACATTTCCAACAAAAATGGTGGACATGGATGTGTTCGCGATTTAATGGAACAAGCGTTGAAGCTTCACGGACATTGGATGAATGAAGAATCTGTAATTTGGTAATTATGAAAAAAAGAAATCTTTTATTTTTTGCATTTTTCATTTTAGGTGGAAATGCATTCGGACAATATTGGCAGCAACAAGCCGATTATAGTATTGACATCTCTTTGAACACCACGAACGATTCATTCGTTGGAAAAGAAACCATTCAGTATACGAACAACAGCAACGAAGAGCTTTCTCAGTTGTTTTTCCATTTGTACAATAACGCATTTCAGCCGGGCAGCGACATGGATGTTCGATCTATGGCTTTGCCGGATCCCGACCGAAGAGTAGGCGATCGTATTTCGAAGTTAACGAAAGAGCAAGAAGGGCATTTGCATATTAGTAAACTCCTGGTGAATGGTGAACCCGTTTCCTTCATTGAAAACGAAACCATTTTGGAAGTTCAACTTACAAAAGGCATATCTCCACATTCTGTTGCCAAAATTGAATTGGAATTCAACGGTCAAGTACCCTTGCAAATTCGCAGAAGCGGAAAAGACAATTCGGAAGGCATTGAGTATAGCATGAGTCAATGGTATCCTAAATTGAGTGAATACGATGTAGACGGATGGCATCCGAATCCGTATATCGGACGCGAGTTTTACGGCATTTGGGGAAACTTCATTGTGAACATTACTTTGCCCGCAAACTACATGGTTGCTGCAGGAGGTGTTTTGTTGAATGAAGAAGAGTCTTTCAAGCGCGTTCAAAAGGTTGGAAAGAATTTACTCACTTGGAAGTACGAAGCGAAAAACGTTCACGACTTTGTTTGGGCCGCCGACCCAGATTACGTTCGCACAGAAAAACAATTAGAGGGCGGACCAAAAATATATTTCTATCATCAGCCCGATGCAAATTACAATGAAGCCTGGGATCGTCTTCCTGAATTCACCGTGAAGGCATTTGATAAGCTTAGTAAAGATTTCGGAAAATACCCTTACCCTGTGTACAACGTTATTCAAGCAGGTGATGGCGGAATGGAATATCCAATGGCCACGCTCATAACAGGCAAACGTTCGCTACCAAGTCTTGTGGGCGTAACCGTTCACGAAGGCGCACATTCTTGGTACCAATGCTTATTGGCTACAGATGAAAGTCAATATTGTTGGATGGACGAGGGCTTTACAAGCTTTGCAGCAACTGTGGTAATGAATGCGTTGTTCCCAGCGCAAGCTGATCCTTACCACAGAGAATCTATTGACGGATATCTCGGACTCGTAGACGCAGGTTTTGAAGAACCCTTGACTACACACGCAGATCATTTCGAAACGAACTATGCATACGGAGTTGCGGCATACAGCAAAGGAGAGACCTACTTAAGTCAATTGGAATACATCATGGGTTCTGAGCTTTTCAATAAAACCATGCATACTTATTTCAACGAATGGTCGTTCAAACATCCCACCCCTGCCGACATCTTGCGCGTTGCTGAAAAAGAAAGTGGATTGGTGCTCGATTGGTTCAATGAATATTTCGTTGGAACAACGAAAACATTAGACTATGCTGTAGATACTGTCTTTGTTAGCAAAGGAGAAACTGAAATCGTTCTAGAGCGCAAAGGATTATTCCCAATGCCCTGCGAAGTAACTGTGACTTTCGACAATGGAAAAGAGTGTGTGTATTACATTCCATTGGAACTCATGCGCGGAGAAAAATTCAGCGGTGAAATGCCACAGAATTGGAAACTTGAAGAAGACTGGCATTGGGTAGACAAAACCTTCTCTCTCAAATTTAAAAATCAGAATATGAAAGTTGTGAAGGTGACTGTTGATGCGAAGAACCAAACGATAGATACGAACAAGGACAACAACACTTATTCCATAACCCAATAAGCCGTGTTTAAAAACTACTTCGCATTTACAAAAAGCCCCGCGCTGAACTTCATTATTGGATTGGTCATTTCTCTTGGATTGCTTATTGGCCTTGGACCTTTGGTGGTTTCTTACGGAAAGGAATTGCCCTTTTCAGTCTTGAGTTTAGTGGTGCTATTCAACGCCATTTGGTGGGGATGGCAAATTGGATTTCTTTCTGCATTATTTTATATTTTTCTTGGAATAGCCGGTCTTCACATTTTCCCTAATTACGAATTCGGAGTAAAGCACGTCTTCACCATTACGAATTGTGGTTATTACTTCGGGTTCTTGGCTGCAGCATTGCTTGCAGGATATTTCGCCGAAATTCCAAGAAAGAAAAAAATGTTGAGCTCGCTTGCTATTTGGTTCCTTGGACATGCAATCATCTTGCTTCTGGGCGGATTGTACATATACCGAATTAATCCGGAAAGAGCTTGGGCTTTCATTCAATTAGATCTTTCAGCATACGCTGTGAAAGCCACAGCAGGACTCATTCTTACTGTTGCCTTCTTGCGTTTCGTAGAAGGCCGCGAGAACTATTACAAAGCATCTTAAACTATGAAATACATTCAACTCAGTTATAACGAAGGCGTGGCAACCGTTGCGCTCGATCGTCAAGAAAAGTTCAACAGCTTCGTTATGGAAATGTCTCTTGAATTGCAAGAAGCATTGACCGAAATTAATAACCGAACGGACGTTCGGTGTGTGGTGTTAACTGGAAACGGAAAAGCATTCTGTGCTGGTCAAGATTTAGGAGAAGCCATTGCTGCTGACGGACCTGGATTGGAAAGTATTTTGAAAGACGGATACAATCCGATTATTCGCATGATGCGTGAATTGCCGATTCCAATTGTTGGAGCCATTAACGGCGTTGCTGCAGGAGCAGGAGCGAACATTGCGTTGGCTTGCGACTTGGTTGTTGCTTCGGAGAACGCAAGCTTCTTGCAAGCATTTACCAAAATTGGATTAATTCCAGACAGTGGCGGAACGTATTTCCTTCCAAGAATTATTGGAACACAGCGCGCGATGGCACAAATGCTTTTGGCCGATAAGGTTACCGCGGCCGAAGCCAAAGCGATGGGATTGATCTATGATGTATATCCAACAGAAGATTTTCAAACGAAAGTTGCAGAACTTGCAGCACGCTTGGCTGCAATGCCTACCAAGGCCTTGGCCTTCACCAAGCAAGCAATCTATGCAGCTTGGAATAACACGCTTGAACAACAACTCGAATTAGAATTAGACCTTCAGAAAAAAGCAGGACAAACTGCCGATCACAAAGAAGGTGTTGCAGCATTCTTGGAAAAGAGAATGCCTACATTTACGGGTAACTAATTCATTCAGAAATGTCGACTTGGATTTCAATAACTGATCAACTGCCGGAAGATGGACAACGCGTGTTGGCCTTTGTTCCGAACAACTCAGTTTTCCTTCCGGGAAAAACAGGCGAGACCGAATTGCGTGAAGTTATTGTTCTTCATTTCCAAAAAGATTTCTATTTGCACGATAAAGAGAAAGCTGAAAAACACGGCATTCACTTTTGGAAAGGAGAAGGCAATTCAAATCAGTTCTTTCAATCGGTATCGCACTGGATGCCAATGCCTAGCTTGAATT
>JBEIFO010000207.1:0-4367 GCA_040382375.1 Crocinitomicaceae bacterium | reverse complement strand
TTTTTCATGCGTTTTTGTTTTTACAAAGATGACAATCTCCTTAACTTTCCAAAAATTATTTGTCGTGAAAAAATCAATTCTTTTTTCTTTCGTCGTTTTAGCAGCATCCATTACTGCTTCAGCACAACAATTCACCGTTGTTAAAGATAACGCACACGGTAGCATAGAAAACCAGTGCAAGACAGGTACTTGCTGGAGCTTCGCCACTACTTCATTCATCGAATCAGAAATTATTCGCAAAGGAAACAAACCTGTTGACCTTTCAGAAATGTACAACGTACGCTTGACTTATCCTAAGAAAGCCGAAAGCTACGTGCGCTTTCAAGGCAAACAACAATTTGGTCCAGGCGGATTAAGTCACGACGTGCTTGCTATCATTGAAGAATTCGGAATTGTGCCGGAAGAGGCTTATTCAGGATTTGTTTTCGGAAGTACAGAATACGATCACGGCACTTTAGACGAAAAACTAAACAATCTTGTAGTTGATGCTGTCAAAGCTCCAACCAACGGATACCAAGAAGGTGTAAATGGAATTTTGGATAATGAAATTGGAGCCCTTCCTACTGAATTCAAATACAACGGAGCTTCATACACCCCGGCGTCTTTCCGCGACGCAATGAAAATTAACGCGAAAGAATATGTGTGCTTAACTTCTTTTTCTCACCATCCTTTCTATTCTTCTTTCGTGTTGGAAGTTCCAGACAACTGGGCGAAAAAATCATACTACAACCTGCCGCTCGACGAGTTTCAGCGCGTTGCAGATTTCGCTTTAAGCAAAGGATTCACTGTGGCTTGGGACGCCGACGTAAGTGAAGAAACTTTCGATGCACGAAAAGGGTTCGCGTTTGTTCAGTCGTTTCAAAAAGAACCTAAAATTGATCAAGTAAAAAGACAAGAGGCATTCGATAGCTTCGAGACAACAGACGATCACCTCATGCACATTACAGGAACGGCGAAAGACGATAAGGGAAATTCATACTACTTAGTGAAAAACTCTTGGGGAACTGAAGGCCTTGCCAATGGCGGGTTTCAATACATCTCAGTTCCTTACTTCCGTTACAAAACGATTTGCATGATTGTTCACAAAGACGCTATTCCGAAGGAAATTGCAGTGAAATTGGGAATGTAATTATTTCCTTGGTCCTAACGGGACAAGTATTCCTCCACGAATAACGAGCGGTCCATAAGGTGACCGCTCTTCTTCTGTAAAGTCGTACATGATTTGGAAATAAGTACCCAATCCGTGTCCTATTCCTTGCGATATTCCGCCGCCGGCTAAAACCAAAGGAAAGGTTTCTCTTTGTGTTCCTCCAAAAGAATAAGTAGGCGCATTCACTTGATTAATCTCGGCACATGCAAACAATCCATTGAACAACCCAAAGCGCGCCCAAGCAATGCCGGCGTAAATCTGCTCTTCGTAAAGACGTGTTTTGTAATACGTAAAATTGAAGCCAACGCCAGCTGAAAGCCTATCCGTTAGTCGATATCCGACAAGCGGCGTAATGGCCCCATAAAACATCCCTGACCCATTCGATGAACTTAATCCTAGACCAAGCGAACCTCCCACAACCGTGCGCTCTCTGTGCGTTAAGTCGTTTAGACTCTGTTTCGATTTATCATTCGAAGGAAGTGAGTTCACGTAGTCATCTGGCTGAGCAATACCATTCAACCCGAACAACAAAAAAGCGCCTAATAAAAACGCTTTCATTAACGAATAAATGAAACTACCGAAAGATGAGTTCCTGCCCATACTTGAACGAAATAAATTCCGCTTTCAGAAGGAAGTTCAGTTAAAACCACTTGATTGTTTCCTTGTGGAAACGTTCTGTTAATGACTTCATTCACCAATCTTCCATTCACATCAAATAAACGAATGTTTACATCAACAGCCTGAGGCAAATCGAATCCAACGGTGAACATGTCTTTTACTTCTGTTGGAAAACCGTAGGCCTTAAAATCAGAGGCAGATGTTTCTGTTATAAAAGATGGATTAAATCCTACGAATTTCACCACGTTGTTTCCTGTACATGGAATAGCCAAAGTATCTAGCTCTTCAGCGTAACAAATATCTGCAGCGCTAGAAACACCTCCGGTAACAGTTACTGTAGAGGTTGTGGTGAAGTCGTTTGAAAACTTGGTAATGGCATTCGGACTCCAAGAACTCACGTAATAATTTCCATAAGAATCGTGATCTATACCGTCGCAGTTTCCAAGGTTTGTAGTTGTAAGAACCGTTAACATGTATGTTGAAAGGTCAATGGCTTTAATGGGTGCATTCGCGCCCCAACTTACCATAACCAATCTATTGTTCGCCGCATCGTAGGTTAATCCGTTCGGAGTGCTTGTGGTATTTGTCACAACAATCGAACTCGTTGGCGCTGATAGGTTTGCTACATTCACTTCATAAATCTTCTTATTCGAAAAATCAGACACCCACAACTTGTCAGTTCCATTGCTTGCCATTCCGTTTAAGAACGCAGCGCCAGCCAATGTGTGCGTCATAACCTGAGCTCCAGTAGTCACATCGTATCCTTTCACGGCGCTTCCAACAAGGGAAAACAAAACACCATTCATAACTTCCATTCCGTAATTCGCTTTCGCTACTCCCAATGTTCCTTGCGGTACAGCATCGCTGTGCATGCGCACAACGTTGTTACCATTTCCAACTAAAAAGATCTGATTGGTAGGATCGTATTCAACACCTTCAATGGCGGTTAACGATTGAGCTTGTGAAAAACCCGCAGCAAGTGCGAAAACAAAAAATACAATTTTTTTCATGTTGAAGAAGTTATAACCCGCAATTTACTACCAAATTGCATTCGTTCTCTTCTAATTTTTCTTATATTGCAGATACATTCCATGCCCAACATGAAAATTAATTTAACGATTCTGCTTGTCGCGTTTAGCTTTTCAATGATTGGACAAACAACCAGTATTGAGGAGTTTTTGGCGCGTAAAGCAAAACATGAAGTAATGGTTGCTGCGCATAGGGGAGACTGGAAGAGCTTTCCTGAAAACAGTCTTCCTGCCATTCAATCTTGCATAGATCACTTCATAGATATTGTAGAAATAGATGTCCAAGAAACATCCGACGGCAAGTTCGTTTTAATGCACGACAATTCGGTGAACAGAACCACTAACGGAAAAGGCGCGGTGAGTTCTTTAAGCGCGAAGCATATTTCAAAATTGAGATTAAAAGATCGGAACGGAGACTTAACAGACGAACATGTTCCTACACTGGAAGAAGCGTTAAAATTAGCAAAGGGAAAAATTCTTTTAAACCTTGATAAAAGTTCTGGGCGATTTGAAAAGCTTCTTCCTGTAATCGATTCAATGGGAGTGCGAAATCAGGTTATCTTAAAAGGAACGCATGGCTCAAGTTTCTTCTTTAATTACATGATTCAAAATCCGGAAGGGCCTTTGTTTATGCCTATTCTACAGTACATGCCGAAAACGCAAGTAGATACTTTTTTGTTAGACGCCAATGTCCCGCTTGTTGAGTTAATACTTTCGAATGATTCCAGCTATTTGACCGATCCCCTCGGTATGTATTTGTTCCGCAAACACCGAACAGGAATTTGGTACAACGCCCTGTTCAAATCAATCAGCGCCGGAAAAAGCGAGAACAGCGATGCATTAGGAACTTGGAACTGGTTTATTCAACACGAGGCACTCGTTATTCAAACAGATTTCCCCATGGAGTTGCTTCAACATTTGATTAACACAGGCGAACACAATCGCCCCTATGGGTATATAGACATTTCACTCGACAGACTTCCGAAACCAAAAAACTAGTTTCTTCGAAGTCCAAAGTGTGTATAGACTCTTCGCTCTCCTCCGTCGGCCGGGCGATTTACAATACCAAATTTTTCGACATACATACAAGAACTTCCACCTTGGTCACAAGCCATTGCATTGTAGCATCCGTATGGCAATAGCACCGCCGCGCATTCCTTCATGGTTAAACCTCTACTGTGCTGAGGCTTGCGTCCGTCTGCAACCAACATAAACACCTTCGTTCCTGTTTGGTCTATTCCAATCACCGTTCTCGGATAGGGTTTTTCTTGAGAATGATCTCGTGTATCAATTGCCTCAACGCCGTTCAAGATTAAATCAAATCTTCCCCAAATCACATTATACATGTCGGCAGTTAGCTGCTTTACAACATCCCTATCCGTAGAATAAATACCCTTTCCTTCTTTCGAAAAAGACATAAACGGTCTTTTGTCTGAATCTTCCATCTTCAAAGCAGCACCCTTCACAACATAATTACCCGTCCATTGACCTAAAGGACAATCATCGCCAGGTGTTGTTCCTGCCTCACCATTGATTGCAATTTCACATTGAAAACGTTTTGCAAACTGTGA
>JBEIFO010000206.1:0-4430 GCA_040382375.1 Crocinitomicaceae bacterium | reverse complement strand
CGCTGCTTCGCACAAAGCAGCGTTGGTATCCATGTTGAAAGCCAACTGTGTAAGACCGTATCTATCGCGCAAATCAACGAAAGTCATTCCACCTAAATCACGTGAACGCTGCACCCAACCTGCCAATACAACAGATTTTCCCACATCTGAAATTCTTAATTCACCACAGGTTGCCGAACGGTACATACTGATTATTTTTTTTGCAAAGATACTAATTTGAAAAGGTCTCTATGACCCATTTATTGAAGGCCTTCGGGTTCTGCATGTTCATGACATGACCCGTGTTTTCATACACCACAAAACGATCATCTGGAATCTGATAATATTCCTTTAAACAAATAGCGGTTTTGAAAGGAATAATCTTATCGTTCCTTCCCCATAAAATATAAACCGGAGCGCTCCACTTAAATCGATGTGCATTCAACTCCGATTCGTGTTCATTCAAGTAGTTAAGCAAGGCTATTTTATTCTCGCGCTGAACCCCGAAATGTTGCTCTGCGACTTGATTCAAAATAAAACTGGGAATACGAACGGGCTTCTCCAAAGAGATAAGCTTCTTCACCTCTTTTCCGGTCGTGGGGTTTAAAAGCGCCAAGGCATCCTTCGCACCAAGAGTGATTGCAATGCTATCTGTAAATGCTTTATTGAAACATCCAGTAAGCCCATCGTAACTCACATAAGCGCTTACTTTTTCAGCATACTTCTCGGCAAAACGAGCTCCCACAAGCCCTCCGTAGGAACTTCCAATGACAATTAAATTTTCATTCGCCCACTTTTCATTGCTAAACAAAAGCATTTCATTCACGAGACCAACTTGCATTTCAATGCTAAAATCTGAACGCAAATACGTTCTTCCGTGACAGTTCAAATCGGGTACTATGATATTAAAATGTTTTGACAGCTCTTCAACGTTTGGACTCCATTGCGCAATTGCACCGCCCTGGTAACCATGAATCAGAAGAAGTGTTTTCTTCTTTGAATCAAACCGCTCTGGGCTGGTCATGAAGAACGTCATGAACTCATAATATGTTTCTCCAATTGTCACTCCTTGGCGCTCAAAAGACTTCACATATTCTTTCATTCCCGCCTCTTCAAAAACTCTTGTCTGCTTCTTAACATGAACCGAATACAAGTTACACGACGCGAAAAAAGCAGTTATTGCAAGACAAAGCAAAGAATTCTTCATGCGCTCAAAGTTACTGAATACTGAATTTGTTTTGATAAGCCCGTTGAATGAATTACTTTCGTTTCACAAATTTTGCTATGAACAAATTATCGTTTCCATTCACGAAAATCAATGCCTACATCATTATCGGTGGTTTGGTAGTTGTGCTTTTAGGATATATTCTCATGAGCGGCGGTGGTTCTGCCGATCCAAACACGTTCAACGCTGAAGAGCTTTTTAGCGCACGTCGCATCACTCTTGCACCAATCGTTGTTCTTCTCGGATACATTGCTATTGGTGTTGGCATTATGTATCGCGGAAAGAAAAATCAATCTTCAGAGATCGAGAAAAATTGACCATTCTTCAAACCATACTGCTTGCTATCGTTGAAGGTTTAACCGAATTCCTTCCCATTTCAAGCACCGGACACATGATGATTGTTCAGAAAATCATGGGTGTTCCGTCTTCTGATTTTACTAAAGCTTTTATCGTTTGCATTCAACTTGGAGCCATTCTTAGTGTTGTTGTTTTATACTGGAAGCGATTCTTTCAAACCCTTGAATTTTACTACAAGCTTATTGTTGCTTTTATTCCAGCAGCTGTTTTCGGATTTCTATTTTCTAACAAAATAGACGCTCTTTTAGAAAACGTTTTGAACGTTGGAATTGCCTTGTTAATCGGTGGAATTATATTTCTATTTATTGAAAAAATCATTCGCGAACGTTCGCTGCGTGAGCCCGATTACAAAAGTGCATTTATTATCGGGCTCTTTCAATGCATAGCCATGATTCCAGGTGTATCGCGCTCTGCAGCCACCGTGATTGGCGGATTAACCCAAGGACTAAGCAAAAAAGCAGCTGCAGAATTTTCATTTTTTTTGGCTGTTCCTACCATGTTAGGAGCAACTGTTTTCAAGTTGAAAGACGCTTACGAAGAAGTACCTAACTTCTTCAACTCAGAAAATATTAAGTTGCTTGCGATTGGAAATGCTGTGGCTTTTATTGTGGGACTGATTGCCATAAAAACCTTTGTAGCCCTGTTAACCAAATACGGATTGAAGCCCTTCGGTTATTACCGCATCGTCTTAGGCGCAGTAATTATTGCACTTTACTTTGGAGGCGTTTCTCTAGCGCTTTAAGACAACAACGACTTCAGGTCATTCGCTATCTCTTCTTGATTCCATGAAGAAACTAAATGTATGTTTCGCACACCTGCGTCTTTGAGTGAAGCTGCTGTTGCGTTGCCGTATGCTACGCAATTCAATTTAGATAAATCATTTTTCTCTTGCGCTGCATAAACGTTCGATGGCGAAGAGAAAAGATATAACCGTGCTTCAGGCAGTGCTAAAGCCAAACGTGTTTTTTTGTAGGTTGAAATAATTTCATTCTGTTCCAAATCGAAAAGATTCGCCGTTGAATTAAGACTGTCTTCGGCTGATGGAAAAAGTACGCGCTCATTTCCCACCAAGTGGAAAAACATTCGCGCGATTTCTTCGGTGTTCGTTCCTTCACCCACAAAATCACACTCGAAAGGCACGGCTGAAGCCGTAGCCAGACCAATAGCAGCGTATTTCGCATTTACATTTGTTGCTTGCTGAAAGAAAGAGCGTGCGCCATTCGATGAAGAAAAGAATACCCAATCAAATTCCTTTTTTATGTTGAAGGGAAGAAATTCAACTTTGATTAATGATTGACAATGCGAGGTATAATTCGAATTATTCATAGACGCCACAATGTCTTGCGCATCCGATTCACTTCGACTTATAAATACATCGATCATGTCGATTGAATTAGTCCCAAGAGATGATTGATAATTTGCTGAGGTTCTTCGTTCCTCATGCTGAAATAAGACACCTCGTCGTTCACTGTTTTCGCGAAAGCTAAATGACAAACAAACGTGTTTCCTTCCTTCACTGCAAAAGCACCCAAAGGCAATTGACAACCGCCATTCATTTGACGAAGAATCTCTCTTTCAATGAATACACATTCAACAGTAGACTCGTGATTGAGGTGATTCAAAATTGAAATAATTTCTTCATCCCCGTCTCTGCATTGCAGAGCCAAAGCGCCCTGTGCAGGTGCAGGAACAAATTGTTGCGTCGGTAATATTTCAACATGAAACTCAGAAAGATCTATTTCTAAACGCTCTACTCCAGCGCGAGCTAAGAGAATTGCATCGTATTGTTTTTCTCTTAATTTTTGAATGCGCGTGGGAACATTTCCACGTAAATCTTTTACTTCTGTTTGCGGACAATGAAAAGCCAATTGAACTTTTCTTCGAACAGAAGAAGTACCTACAATGGCATTCTCCTTCAAACCGAATGTTCGTTCGGTTGATACAGACTCCTTGTTTATTAGAAGAATATCTTCCACATTCGCTCGAACGGGAACACTAGCAATGACTAGTCCTTCAGGGGGAGTGGTTTCTAAATCTTTGTGCGAATGAACGGCTAAGTCTACGCTCTTCGCAAGCAATGCTTCTTCAATTTCTTTGGTGAAGAAACCCTTTCCTTCCATCTTATCGAAGCTCAAATGTTGAATCTGATCTCCGCGTGTTTTAATGATTTTTAATTCTACTTTAAAGCCAAGATTTTCTAAGGCATCTTTGGTGTAGTTCGCCTGCCAAAGCGCTAGATCGCTTCCACGCGTTCCAATGACTAATGTTCTATTCAAGGGATTTAGTGTTTTTGTACTTCTTCCAAAAGTACAGATTTCGCTAGCTTCATGGGAACTGATATATATTTCTTTTCCATGTAACTAATAATCTTGTCAACCAATTCTCGGTCGTGCTCAGAAAGCTCTGCAAGCTCTTTTGAAAAAACACTTTCTACTGCCGTCTGACGAATCTCTTTTATAGCATGCGGAATCTCGCTCATGGCGCGCTCGATGGAACGTTCTTGAAAGAGTTTCTTAAATTCATTCTTTCCTTTTTCAATAATGGCAACGCAATCAGTTAACGCCTCTTCACGATAAGAAATGTTCTTTTGAACTTCGCGTTGAACAGCAAGCATATCAATGAATGTAGCATCTTCTAACTTCGAAATTTCAGTGTCAACATTCCCGGGAAGTGCTAAGTCAATAACCGTTCTATGCTTTTGCGAAACACACATTTCCGCATACATTTCACTCGTCACAACAACTTCAGTAGAACCCGTGCAGACAACTAGCACATCGAAATCGGATGAGTCGTTTTTTAGTTCTGAAAGGTGCAACGCTACTGTGTTGAAAGACTTTGCAATAGCCTGCGCGTTTTCTAAAGTCCTATT
>JBEIFO010000205.1:0-4434 GCA_040382375.1 Crocinitomicaceae bacterium | reverse complement strand
ACCTTAAACGTAAAACTTTTCCATTGCGAAGGCAGTGTTCCATTAAACACCAATTCTCCGTTCTTCACACGCATTCCGCCAAATCCCATGGTGATCGCCATCCAAGTACCAGCCATGGAAGTAATATGAAGTCCTTCGTGTGCTTCGTGATTGTAGTCGTCAATGTCGAGACGCGAGGTGCGTAAATACATCTCGTATGCTTTTTCGCTGTAGCCCAGTTTGGCTGCAAGTATCGCATGGACACACGGAGAAAGACTGCTTTCGTGAACAGTTTTGGGTTCGTAGAAATCGAAGTTCGCTTTCAATTGTGCGTCTGAAAAGTCGTCTTCGAAAAAGAAAAATCCTTGAAGAACATCGGCTTGCTTAATGAAGATGCTTCTTAAAATACGATCCCAACTCCAATGCTGATTAATCGGACGCTCAGACGGATCGAGATCGTGAATGCTCAACTGTTCCTTGTCCATAAAGCCGTCTTGCTGAAGATAAACTTCCGTTCCTTCCAACTTTCCGAAATACATCTGCTCTGCTTTCTTCTGCCAATCTGCAGCTTCTTCAGCAAAGTTCAACTTCATCTTCGCACATTTCGATGCGAACAATTCTGCGTTTTCACGAGACACCTTCTCTCCCACTTCCTTCGCATACTTCATGCACCAAGCCGCGAAATAATTCGTGTACCAATTGTTGTTAATGTTGTTCTCGTATTCATTCGGACCGGTAACGCCAAGCATGACATACGCTTGTTTCGCTTCAGACCAATTCACACGCTGCGCCCAGAAACGCGCAATGCCCACCAACACATCTATTCCATATTCACCCAAATGCGCTTCGTCGCCCGTGTACTTCACGTAGTTGTAAATGGCATACGCTATTGCTCCGTTGCGATGAATTTCCTCAAACGTAATCTCCCACTCATTATGACACTCTTCTCCGTTCATGGTCACCATCGGATACAACGCAGCGCCGTTCTTGAATCCTAACTTCGCGGCATTCTCAATGGCTTTGTCTAACTGATTGTATCTATAAACCAACAACTGCTTCGCCACGTGAGAATCGCGCGTGCTCTGATAAAACGGTAAGCAATACGCCTCGGTGTCCCAATAGGTACTTCCACCGTATTTCTCTCCAGTGAATCCTTTCGGACCAATGTTCAATCGCGCGTCTTGTCCAGTATACGTTTGATTCAAATGGAAAATATTGAAGCGAATACCTTGCTGCGCTTCCTCGTCTCCTTCAATCACAATATCTCCCAACTCCCACACTTGCGCCCATGCAGCAACGTGTGCAGCACGAAGCGCTTCGTATCCTTCACCTGCCGCAGACTGTGCAGTTTGCGCAGCAGCAGTAGCCAAGTTTTCATTCTTTTCATTCAAAGAACTTACAATGCCCACATATTTTTCAATGATCAATGGCGCATTTTCTTCAACATTAAATACCGCTGTATTTTCTATTCGGGTTGAAGTGGTTGAAGATTCAATTTTTGCTTCAGCGTTGTAACGCACTTCTTGCGCCCATGCCACTTGAAATCCGGTCTTCAACGTTTCCGATACTGCCACTCCTCCACTTGCTGAAACCGCCGTTGAGACAGGCTTCCAGAATAATTCATCGTAGTTGCTATCGTGATTGCGAACTTCCGTTTCAATGAATGCCGCGTATTTAATTTCCGCTTTTCCATTCAACGGAGTTATGCTGTAGCGAATAGCAGCCACATCGTCGTTGGCCAAGCTGCAAAAACGCTCTGCAATTAAAGACACCTTCATTCCTTTCGGCGAAGTGGCTATGCATGAGCGTTGCAACAAGCCTTCGCGCATGTTCAATTCTCTTCTAAAATTCGAAACGGTCCATGTATTCAAGTCGAACACTTCTCCGTTTATAGTTACATCTATTCCAATCCAAAATGCCGAGTTCAACACCTTCGCGAAGTACTCGGGGTAACCGTTCTTCCACCAACCCACGCGGGTTTTATCTGGGTAGTACACGCCTGCCACATAACTTCCCTGCAAGGTCTTCCCCGAAAACGCTTCTTCGTGATTGGCGCGTTGTCCGAATTTTCCGTTACCAATACTGAAAATACTTTCAGAACTGCGCTGCAGATCGGCATGAAAATCTTCCTCAACAATTGACCACGGATGCGTAGATAGATACTTTATCATGATTTCTTTTTATTCGAATTGAAGGCACAAAGAAAAGAAAGTGTACTTAATACACCAACTCTATTTTTTCACAACTAAAATTTCAAGGCCCACTCGGTTGCTTCGCGAATAACTTTCTTCGCGTCGAGCATTGCTGTATCGTTCGCGCCGCCGAGAACGTGAACAGGAACGCCCTCTTCCACCAACGATAAAATGTGCGTGGGAGTCGATTGCTGCCCCAGACACAATACGATCGCGTTGGGCTTCAACACATAATCTATTCCGTTTGAATTGAACAACAATTCTTCGCCAACGATGCGAATTCCTGTGGTGCCGTTGAACACGCCCACTCCCAACTGCTGCAATTCGGTGCGATGCGACCACACCGTTGTCTTGCCCAATTTATTTCCCAACTTCTTATTGCTTCGCTGAAGAATAGCCACCTTGCGAAGAGGAGTGCGTTCTTGTTTGGATTGAAGCGCACCGCGATGTTCAAGCTGCTGATCAATTCCCCAAAAAGCATTGTACTCTTCTTTCGTTTCACTGTCTTGCGTGAGCAACGAAGCTACGTCCATGGCAATGCCGCCTGCACCGAGAATGACAATTTCTTCTCCTAACGATTTGTATTGCTGAATGGCATCAACATAATTCAACACGGGTATTGAGCCGTCGTTTTCTTCCCAAGCATACGCGCTAGGAACCACGCCAGTGGACCACACCACTTCTTCGAAATAATTTTCTTTGAAATTTTTCAGTTGGAAGGAAGTGTTCAAATGAATCTTCACTTCGTGCATTTTCAACTGCTCGGTATAATAACGCAAGGTCTCTGCGAATTCTTCCTTCCCGGGAACCTGCGCGGCCAAGCGCAGCTGTCCGCCTATGGATTCCTGCTGTTCAAAGATCTCCACTTCATTGCCGCGTTGAGCCAAAACCAGCGCTGCTGTTAGTCCAGATACTCCTGCTCCTACCACAGCAATTTTCTTTTTGTATGTTGAAGGAAGAAGCTTCATCGTCAGTTCTCTTGCGGCAAACGGATTCACCAAGCACGATGCTATTTCACCCGAGAAGATCTGATCGAGACACGCTTGATTGCAGCCCACGCAGGTGTTAATGAGGTTCGACTGATTCTGCTTCGCCTTCAACACAAAATTCGGATCGGCTAAAAACGGACGCGCAAGGCTTACGGCATCGGCCTTTCCAGATGAAATAATTTCTTCGGCAAGCTCTGGTGTGTTAATTCTGTTCGTTGCAGAAACCGGAATGGAAACATGTTGCTTCAACAATTCCGCAGCCCAAACAAAAGAACCTCTTGGAACGCGCATGCTAATGGTGGGAATGCGCGCTTCATGCCAACCAATGCCGGTATTCAACAAATGAATGCCTTCTTTTTCCAAGGCTTTTGCAAAGGCAATGATCTCGTCTTTGCTGCTTCCTTCTTCCACCAAATCGGCAACTGAAATGCGATAGATGAGCATGAACTTTTCGTTCACCGCTTCGCGAATACCGCGAACAATTTCAAGCGGCAATCGCATTCTGTTTTCAAAAGAACCTCCGTATTCGTCTTCGCGTTTGTTGGTTCGTGGCGCAATAAACTGATGCAAAAAATATCCTTCGCTGCCCATGATTTCCACGCCATCATATCCCGCTTGCTCGGCCAATTCCGCGCAGCGAATAAAATCGCAAACGGTTTGCTGAATCTCTTCCACGCTTAACGCGCGGGGCGTGTAGATGTTAATGGGCGCTTGCAACGCAGAGGCACTCACGCATTTGTCGTGCACTCCGTATCGACCTGCATGCAGAATCTGCATGGCAATCTTTCCTCCTGCTTCATGAACGGCTTCAGTAATGATTTTGTGTTTCGAAATTTCATTTTCATGGTTGAAGCAAATCGCTCCAGGCCACAAACGTCCTTCTTCATTCGGAGAAACACCTCCGGTAATCATGAGTCCAACCTCGCCTCTTGCGCGTGTTGCGAAATACTCGGCCATGGCATCGAATCCGTTTGGAAGTTCTTCCAATCCGGTGTGCATAGACCCCATGATGAATCTATTTTTTATTTCATTCTTTCCAATGGAAAGCGGACGAAGTGCGGCGGTAATCATAGCCACGAATGTAAATGAAATTTTTGCTTTACATTTGAAAGTGTATTTATCACACGAAGTATCATGAGCAAGAAGAACAGTGAACCAACACCAAAAAACACGCTGGGAATGGATGTATCCGTTGACTGCGTTGTTTTCGGATTCGATAACGACACGCTGAAAGTGTTGTTAATTGAGCAAAAGCAGCCCGATACGGTTCACTT
>JBEIFO010000204.1:0-4451 GCA_040382375.1 Crocinitomicaceae bacterium | reverse complement strand
CAATAGAATCTTGTGCAACATCTTACAAAGTATCTTTCAATAGAATCTTGTGCAACATCTTACAAAGTATCTTTCAATAGAATCTTGTGCAACATCTTACAAAGTATCTTTCAATAGAATCTTGTGCAACATCTTACAAAGTATCTTTCAATAGAATCTTGTTCAACATATTTCGTAAGAATCTTGTTATACATTTGCCCCTGTGTCAGCTCTATCCCAAATACAAGCGCCTGTTGAAGGCGAAATGAGTGCGTTTGAATCGTTCTTCAAAGAACAGATGAAAAGCGAGCGTCGCTTGTTGGATAAGGTCACCAATTACATTGTGAAAAGAAAAGGGAAGCAGATGCGACCGCTTTTTGTTTTCTTATCGGCGAAACTTTTTCAAAAACCAGAGGAGCCAACTTTCGTTGCGGCGACCATGATTGAATTGCTGCACACCGCAACACTCGTGCACGACGATGTGGTAGACGACGCGCAAATGCGTCGCGGATTCTTCAGCATTAATGCGCTTTGGAAAAACAAAATCGCCGTTTTAGTTGGAGATTATTTGTTATCTAGAGGTCTTTCATTGAGTGTGAAAACACAACAGTTTCGTCTGTTGGGAATCATGAGCAAAGCCGTGAGAGATATGGCAGAAGGAGAATTGCTTCAACAAGAAAAATCGCGCAAACTCGATATTACAGAAGAAGTCTACTACGACATCATTCGTCAGAAAACAGCCTCACTTATTTCAGCGTGCTGCGAAAGCGGAGCGGCTTCAACATCTGCAACAGATGAGCAAGTGAAGCAACTAGCTTTGTTCGGAGAGTATGTTGGAATGGCCTTTCAAATTAAAGATGATTTGTTCGATTACGGAACAACTGATGCCATTGGAAAGCCCGTGGGGATTGACATTCAAGAAAGAAAGCTAACGCTTCCATTGATTCATGTTTTAGCCAAAGTAGATCGCGATACCGCGAAGAAATTGATTCGAACCGTTCGGAAATTCAATACGGATAAAGTGAAAGTGGAAGAACTTATGGCACAAGTGGTGCAGTTGGGAGGAATAAAATACGCCACAGAAAAGATGCATGAATTCCGCAACCAAGCGTTGGATATCTTGAATCAATTTGAAGAGTCTCCTGCTCGCGAATCCCTTCAATTATTGGTAAATTACACCATTGAACGTAAAAAATAGAAGTATGAAAAAAGCAATTTGGATACTTACTCTTTTTGTTGTTGTGTTTGCTTCGTGCACCCCTGCGTTAGACGATGCCGATGCGCGCGAGATAAAAACCACTGCCGAAGGAATGCGCCTTGTTGGGTATTTCGAAAAGGGAACGGACAATAAAATTGGAGAACGCGCATTCTATCCAAACAGCCAACAGTGCTACATTGAAATGCGAATGAAAGACACGAAGCGCCACGGAGAATGTTATACTTTCTATCAGAATGGAAACAAGTGGAGTTTGAATACGTATGAAAATGGAGTGTTAGAAGGCGACTACAAGGCTTGGCATGAAAACGGAAAACTATATGTTGAAGGTGAATATGAAAATGGAAAAGAAGTTGGAGAGTGGATTTTCTACAAAGAAGATGGCACCGAAAAGGAACGTAAGAAGTACTAAGTATTTCTTCATTCCCATTCTGTTTCTTCTACTTATTCTTTCTTGCTTTTCTTCTTTTTTCGCGCAATCGCCGGAGGCCTACATTCAAAAATATTCTTCCATTGCGCAAGAACAAATGCGGGAATACGGAATTCCAGCAAGCATAACGTTAGCTCAAGGTATCCTGGAAAGTGGAAGTGGGAAATCGAAATTGGCTTCAGAGGGAAATAATCATTTCGGAATAAAATGCCATGACACCTGGAACGGTGCTACCATGCATTTAGATGACGACGCTCCGAATGAATGTTTCCGAAAGTATAAATCAGTGGATCAGTCGTTCGAAGACCACAGTTTGTTCTTGAAGAAACCGCGTTACCAAGAGTTGTTTGGGTTGGAAATCACTGACTACAAAGGGTGGGCGCAGGGCCTCAAGAAATGCGGCTATGCAACAAGCCCAACCTATGCAAAGAGCCTCATTGATCTGATTGAAAAATACAATCTCACTCAATTCGATACTGAGCAGAAACCGAATGAACATTCGGTAGTTATCAATATTTCGAACAACCGAATCAAGTATGTTTCTGCCAAGAAGAAAGAAACGCTGAAAGAGCTAGCAGATCGCACAGGTATTTCTGAACATTTATTGGATAAGTACAACGACATTGAAGACGGACATGTTTTCCAAGAAAAGGAAATTGTTTACCTACAACCCAAGCGATTCAAGGGAAGCTTGAAGGAACACAAAGTGAAACGCGGAGAAAACATTCGCGATATTTCCCAGCAATACGGTATACGTATTCACAGCATTGAACGAAAAAACCATCTGGAAAGGGGTGCGGAGTTGAAGACTGGTGTGGTTTTAAAATTGAGGTAATTCTGATTTATTTCTTAAATTCGTGGTATGGAACCGTTAGCACCATACATGACTTCAATTCAACATTTATGCGAAAAGCATAAGGTGAAGAATTTGTATGCTTTCGGGTCTGTAACTAAAGATTCATTTTCCGAGGAAAGTGATGTGGATTTAATTGTAGATTTCGAAGAGAACAATTCCCCAAAGTCTTATTCAGACAATTATTTTGATTTGAAGTTTTCACTTGAAGATTTGCTTGGTCGAGAGGTTGATTTATTGGAAGCCAAAGAATTAAAGAATCCATATTTGAAAGATCAAATAGTTCAAGAAAGATCATTGATTTATGGAAAAGAATCAGAGTAGTCTGCTGTACGACATTCTCAATGCAATCATTGAAATAGAATCCTTTTTAGACATGGAGGACATGAGTTTTAGTCGCTACATTCTCGATCTTAAAACGAAAAGAGCGGTAGAACGAAATCTTGAAATTGTAGGTGAAGCAATGAACAGACTTGTCAAGGGATTTCCAGATTTTAAATTGTCGAATTCACGAAAAATAATCGATGTAAGAAATAGAATCATTCATGGATACGATTCGGTTTCTTATGATATTATTTGGACAATAATTCATGAGTCTATTCCTGAGTTGAAAAAAGAGGTTGAAGTATTATTGGGGGAGGGGAATTAGTTTTTAATGAGACTAGCAACCTCCTCCGCTGAAATATTCAGCACAACAGCTTCGTCCACAACACCATCTTCCAAATGAGTGGCTTTGGCACCTAAAGGCATCCATCTTCCAGGATGCATAGGACGTTTCGAAGGATAAAGGCCAATGGCGCGAATACCCACGGCAGATGCAATGTGCAGCGGTCCTGTACTTGCAGCAAGCAGCGTTTCGCAAGAAGAGATAAACGCGATTAATTGTGGAAGGGAAAGCTTCCCTGATAAATCAATAATGTGTGAATCGAATCGAAAATCTTTTCGAATACGAACCCCTTCTTCTTCGGTTCCTGTAATATATATGTTGAAATCTGCTGGTGGCAGTAGCGACGCTAATTCTTGGTATTGATGAAGCGACCAATTCAAAGCACTTCCCTTACTTAACATGTGAAACACAACCGAACGTTTATTCGGTTCGAGTTGAATGGGGCTTTCCACCTGCGGTTTCAAGACATGCCATAAGCGAATTTCTTCTAGACTAGGAATATCTTCAACACCAAACGGACGTAACAAATAAAAATTCAATTGCGATTCGTGTAAATCTGAATTCTTTCTGGAAAAGAACACCCGGTCATTGGCGAATTTCCAAGAGGCTATTCTGCTTCCAGTAGCAATGCGTTTTTTCACTCCTTGCGCCTTCACCCACTTCATGACTTCCCCATCAGGAAAGGCGAATACGCATGCGTCTACGTTTAAGTTAGACTCTGCATGCTTATCGAAATTTAAGAATTCATCTACATACGGACAAGCCTCTACAATGGCCTGTGTATAGCTTCGTCCAATGAACACAATGCGTGTATTCGGTGAGTGTTTTTTTATGAAACCACACAATGGCAATGTCACAATCACATCGCCAATGCTGTCTGTTCTTGCAATGGCAAGACTACTTGGAAAGGCGAATGTGCTCATGTAGTTTTTTATATTTTAAAAACGTCGCGTAAGCCGAAATGCGCGCAACCGTGAATCCTGCCTTTCCATCTAAAAATCCTAGTCGGAAAAAATAGTCGACAATGAATTTTGAAATCGGACTGAAAACACGTTTGATCCAAGGCGATTTTTTTCCATGTTGAAATAAATCCTCGGCTTGTATGGTGGTGAACTTTTCCGCTTGCGCGTAATGCTGTTGAACGGAGTAGTACGAGTAATGCAAACAATCTCCTTCCAGCAAAAATGTATTCTCTTTCGACAATCCACGAAGCACTTCGTGAATGGGTCCTTCCCATTGTGTTTCTTGCTTATTGAAGAGACGAACTTTAACATCTGGATACCAACCTCCGTGTTTTATAAATGTT
>JBEIFO010000203.1:0-4481 GCA_040382375.1 Crocinitomicaceae bacterium | reverse complement strand
TAGACCCGCCTCCATGCTTACACACCTTCAAGAAGCATTTCAACTTGGAGGGACCGTTCAAATAAAATTAAGCTCCAATTTCCCGAATGAAAAGCTTTTGAAAATAAACAACTCCAAGCTCTTTTTTAATGCTGTTGAAGGACCTTTTATAGCGAATATCCCTTTACCTATCTCTCCAATTGAAGGAAGCTTTCCTTATGAATTTATCCAATGGAGCGACGGGGACAAAAACCCTTCACGAATACTGAGCTGCGACAAAAATTTAACATTGGAAGCTCAATTCAAACAGGTAGAAAAATCCGAGCTAGCATCTAAACTTTGTATTCGTCGCTTTGGCAGTCAAATGAAAGCTAAAGACCCTATGCATTGGATTGAAATCATTAACCAAAGCACTGAACCCATTGACATAAATGGGATTGTACTTTATGATTCTCCCAATGGTCTTGTGGACACGCTTTTCACTAACCATCCTGAAATGCTGGCTCCTTTGAGTTCAGTCATATTTGTCAGTCGCAGTCATACCAGCGATGTGGGAAACATATTGCACCTTCCTGAAGGAACAAAAATTTACCCGCTTGATTTCCCCATTGGTTTTAGCCCTAAACACTCTTTCTTTCTTGGTGACAGCAAGAATCTGTTAGTGGATAGTATGATTGTAGATTTTCCAAATTCACTTTTCTCCCACGGCAAGCATTTCGTTTGTTTCTTTGATGAAAATGGAAAAACAGTTTATGATCGAGTAAATCAAAAAACTGAATTTGACTGGACCGTTAAAGAAGGAAAAAATGGCAACAAAATAATGAGTGCTCTTACACAACTTCCCTTGTGGATTTATTTAAGCAACGGCTTTATTTTCATACTCTGCCTTTTACTGGTTGTTTTGAAAAAAATCAAGTGGCGTGAGGCTATTAAATATTTTGCATTTGCCGCTCTCGCAATTGGCTTGCTTTATTGGGCTTATAAAGGCGTTTCCATTCATGACATTGTTGGGCAAATACTAAATACACATTGGGTTTGGATTGTTGCTGCTTTGTTGATTGAATACGTGTCTGTCATTTTTCGAGGAATTCGCTGGAATCAGTTGTTAAAACCCCTCGGTCACAAAGCAAATACTTGGAACGCCATTCACGCTGTAGCTTTTGGCTATTGCATGAACGACATCGTGCCAAGAAGTGGCGAGGTAGCTCGTTGCACCTTACTTTTCAAATCAGATAAAATTCCAGTGTCGACTTTAGTTGGAACTGTTATCGTTGAGCGTGTGATAGACATGGTTATGTTCGGGCTGCTCCTCCTTTGGGGAATTTTACTATTGCCCTCTACTTTGTCTTCGTTAATGAATGAAACAAAAAGTCCGGGATTCTCAATGGAATTAGGAATAGCCTTAATCGTTCTAGCGGTTATCGGAATCGTGGTGTTACGTTATATTTTGAAACACAACTTCAAAAATAAATTCATTGAAAAATTTGCAGAATTCATTCGTGGCACCTGGAAAGCTTTTTTAAGTGTTGGGAAAATTGAAGGGAAATTCAAGTTCATATTCTTGACCGTTGGAATTTGGGGCGCGTGGTTACTCATGACTTGGTTCAATCTATTGGCTGTTCCTGGTTGCGAACACATGGGATTGAACGAGTCTGTATTCTTAATGATTTGCGCAAGCTTAGCTATGCTGGCGCCAACTCCTGGTGGACTGGGTGCATTTCATTCCATTACTATTATTGGTTTTATTGTTTTGGGCTATGCCGATGAAAGCAACGCGTCTACATCTTTACTAGGATTAACTTTTGCAACCGTGTCTTGGTCTACAAGAACGCTGATGGAAATTTTATCTGGATTCGTTGGTTTCCTTATTGTATCGTATCGCATTAAATATGGAAAAACTACTTCAGCAAATTAAAGCTTGGCGTGAAGCTGGCGACACCATTGTTTTCACCAATGGTGTTTTCGATATTTTGCATGTTGGACATGTTACTTATTTGGAGCAAGCGGCTGCGCTAGGCACCAAGCTTATCATAGGCGTCAATAGCGACGCATCTGTCCGAAGCTTAAACAAAGGTCCTGAACGCCCAATCAATCCCGACTGGGCGCGCGTAAGAGTGCTTGAAGCACTTAGATGTGTTGACGCAGCAATCGTATTTTCAGACCACACTCCACTAGAATTAATTCTAGCCATTCAACCCGACATTTTAGTGAAAGGCGGCGATTACAATCCAGATGAAACCGATGAAATGAATAAGACTTACATGGTAGGATCGAAAGAAGTGAAGGCTTCCGGTGGAACAGCCATTGCTATTCCTTTGGTGGAAGGATTTTCAACAACGAATATTCTGAGTAAACGTTAGATTTTGGAAATCCTTGCCATACTCGCAAGTCTTGCATACACTGTCCTCTATCTTTTAGAGTCTGTATGGTGCTGGCCCTTGGCTATTTTAGGTAGCGCAATTTATTTTTATTTATGTCGAAAAGCCAACCTGCAAGGAGAGAGCTGGCTGCAATTGTTCTACGTTGGCTTCGCAGTGTATGGTTGGATAAACGCAACCTCGGCTTTTCCGCATCCTGAATGGAAGATATCTCATCACATTCTTTTTTTATTCGGTGCAATTGTTCTATGGCAATTGCTTTTTCTTATCTTGAAAAAAAGAAATTCGGCACTTCCTCAGCTCGACGCATTTGTTTTGGCGTTTGCGCTTGCAGGAACAGTTTTGCAAATTTTATATATCGAAAGCAATTGGTACTACTTCATTGCAGTTAATTCCATTTCAATCTATACCTATTGGACACGTGGATTGAAGAAAAGCATTGTGCTTTATCTCATATATCTGGGACTAAGCGTTTACGGAATTATTCAGTAAAATCTTCGAAAAGAAAATCGTTGTATGGAAAACGAACGATGTGAATTTCGCGGGCACGATTGTATAGGATTTCACGAAATTCTTCCACATGAATTTTCTTAGCGGCACTCATGAATACAACATCTTCAGAACCCATGCGCGACATCCAAGACTCTTCCAATTCTTCCAAAGAATAATTCTCAATGGTCTTGGGTGTTAAGTCGTCTTCCTCTTTTTCAATAAAGGAATAAGCATCGATTTTATTGAAAGCGAGAATCATAGGTTTATCACCAGCTCCAATTTCTTGAAGCGTTTCCATTACAACTTTGTAATGATCTTCAAATTGCGGATGAGAAATATCTACAATGTGCACCAACAAATCTGCTTCGCGAACTTCATCTAACGTGCTCTTGAAAGACTCAATCAATTGGTGAGGGAGTTTCCGAATGAAACCCACTGTGTCACTTAACAACAAGGGCAAATTCTTCACCACAACCTTGCGCACCGTTGTATCTAACGTTGCAAATAATTTATTCTCTGCCAAAACTTCGCTCTTACTCATCATGTTCATGATGGTCGACTTCCCAACGTTGGTATATCCAACGAGCGCCACACGAACCATAGCTCCGCGATTTCCGCGTTGTGTGGTTTTCTGACGGTCAATGACTTTTAAATCTTCTTTCAACTTAGCAATTCGATCACGAATAATTCTACGGTCTGTTTCAATTTGAAGCTCACCCGGACCGCGCATTCCAATACCCCCTTTCTGTCTTTCCAAGTGCGTCCATAAGCGCGTTAGGCGCGGAAGCAAATACTGATACTGTGCTAATTCAACTTGAACTTTCGCATGAGCGGTTTGTGCACGTGCCGCGAAAATATCGAGAATCAAATTGTTTCGATCTAAAATCTTCACCTTGTGATCATCGTCGTTGAATAAGTTCTCTAGGTTACGCAATTGAGAAGGAGAAAGCTCATCGTCGAAGATGACCATGTCTACTTCACTCTCGTAAACGAAATTCTTTATTTCTTCAATCTTTCCAGAACCCACGAAGGTTCTGTTATCCGGATGATCAAGACTTTGCCAATAGCGCTTCACACATAACGCGTCGGCTGTGGTTGCCAAAAAAGCCAACTCGTCGAGATACTCTGTCAGAACATCAATGTTCTGTCGCTTATTCACTATCCCAACAAGCACACAGGTCTCTTGGGGTTTCTTCGTCTCTTGTAGTTTTGCCATTTTATCTTCCCGACAACTTCATGCAATATGCCGTAAGCGCATCAATTTCTTGAACGGTTAGCATACTTTCAAAAGGAGGCATTCCTGCTTTTCCGTGTGTAATCTGATTCTTAATTTCTTCAGCCGAAAGCTGACTCACCGTTAGTTTTTTTGCTCCACTCAACTGAAGATTGCCTTCACTTCCATGACATGTTGCACAACGCTTAATGAAAAGCGCTTGTGCATCAACAGGACCCTGCGTTTTTGGTTGCTCTGAACACGCTTCGAAACAAAGCGAAAAAACAAAAGCTAACAAAGAGTAAAGTAGTACGTAAATAATCTTCTTGTTCATTCTCAATGCATGAATGCCATTTTAGACCAGTATCCCATGTAGCTCATAGCAAATATGGTAATAAGCAATCCCAATCCGTAGAATG
>JBEIFO010000202.1:0-4492 GCA_040382375.1 Crocinitomicaceae bacterium | reverse complement strand
AATACCTGCAGATTAATTGTTGAATTGGAAAAGTTAGCGACGAGCTCGCTCTGCGAGCGGCATCCGAAATGCCCCCAGTGAAGCTGGGGGAAATGAGTTTAGAAAAAATAGGACAAAAAAAAACTCCCGAAGGAGTTTTTTTAATACTATCCAAGATAAGATTTTAAGATCTTACTTCTGCTTGTGTGCTTTAAGCGTCGAATGGCTTTCTCTTTAATCTGACGAACACGTTCACGTGTAAGATCGAAGCGCTCTCCGATTTCTTCCAACGTAAGTGGGTGTTCACCATTCAAACCGAAATACAATCGAACCACGTCGCCCTCGCGCGCTGTAAGCGTACGAAGTGAGCGTTCAATCTCGCGACGCAAACTCTCATGCAATAGATCTGTATCCGGAGAAGGAGTGTCGTTCGTTTGCAATACATCGTACATCGTAGAGCTGCTGTCATCTCCGTCTTTCAAAGGAGCATCCATAGATACGTGACGTCCGCTGTTTCGCAACGATTGCTTTACTTCATCCAAAGTCATTTCTAACACTTCAGCCAATTCAGCTGGAGTAGGAGGACGCTCGAATTCTTGTTCCAACTTAGCGAATGCCTTGTTGATTTTGTTAATCGAACCAATCTTGTTCAAAGGAAGACGAACAATACGAGATTGCTCAGCTAACGCTTGAAGAATAGATTGACGAATCCACCATACAGCGTAAGAAATGAATTTAAATCCACGAGTTTCATCGAAACGCTGAGCCGCTTTAATCAAGCCAAGGTTTCCTTCGTTAATCAAATCGGGAAGAGATAAACCTTGGTTTTGATACTGTTTCGACACAGATACAACGAAACGCAAATTCGCTTTAGTCAATTTCTCCAAAGCAAGTTGATCACCTTGTTTAATACGACGAGCCAATTCAACTTCTTCTTCGGCAGTAATCAAATCCACACGACCAATCTCTTGCAAATACTTGTCAAGGGAAGCGGTCTCGCGGTTGGTTACCTGTTTTGTAATTTTTAACTGTCTCATGTTTGCTTAACGTTCGTTTAATTCACTGTTTCTGTAATACGCAAAAAACAGGAATTTAGTTTTGTTCTTCTGGCTTTGGAAGCAAAGCTTTTCTAGAAAGCTTCAATTTACCGGTCTTAGGATCTTTTCCTAACACTTTAAACTTAACCAAATCACCAACTTTCAACACCTCGTTAACATCGTCTATTCTTCTCCATTCCAATTCACTGATGTGAATAAGGCCGTCTTGACCAGGAATAATTTCAACGAATGCTCCGAACGGTTGAATGGTTTTAACTGGACCTTCATAAACAGCTCCAATTTCAACTTGAGGAGGCCAAACAATTGACTTCACACGATTCACAGCAGCATCTAGGCTTGCCTTGTCCGCAGACGCAATTTCCACAAAGCCTTTGTTGTCGCGCTCTTCGATAGAGATTGTTGCGCCAGTTGTTTTCTGAATTTCTTGAATTACTTTTCCTCCAGGTCCAATTACTTTTCCGATTTCTTCGGTTGGAATTTCGAAGCTAACGATACGTGGAGCGTGAGCTTTGTAATCTTCGCGTGGTTCAGAAATGGTTTTCATCATTTCACCTAAGATGTGCAGACGTCCTTGCTTGGCTTGATCCAAAGCATCGGTTAACAATTGCATTGAAAGACCTTTGATCTTAATGTCCATCTGGCAAGCTGTAATTCCTTTCGAAGTTCCAGTTACTTTGAAGTCCATATCGCCCAAGTGATCCTCGTCTCCTAGGATATCTGATAAGATTGAATATTTTCCGTTTTCATCTGTGATCAATCCCATTGCAATTCCAGATACTGGAGAAGTAATAGGAACACCACCGTCCATTAGCGCAAGTGTACCTGCGCAAACAGTTGCCATAGATGAAGATCCGTTCGACTCAAGAATGTCAGAAACAATTCTCATAGTGTACGGACATTTTTCAGTTTCAGGAAGAACAGGCTTCAATGCACGAAGTGCAAGGTTACCGTGTCCAATTTCACGACGACCCGTTGAACGAATCGGACGTGCCTCACCAGTGCTGAATGGTGGGAAGTTGTAGTGCAACAAGAACTTCTCACTTCTATGGTGAACAACACCGTCAATGGTTTGCTCGTCAAGTTTAGTTCCCAAAGTAAGTGTAGTCAACGACTGAGTTTCTCCGCGTGTGAAAACACTTGAACCGTGAGCACCTGGCAAATAATCTACTTCACACCAGATTGGGCGAATGGTGCGAGTATCGCGACCATCTAAACGAATACCATCGTCTAGAATCATGCGACGCATAGCGTCTTTCAAACAATCGTGGGTATATTTCTTGAACAAGAAAGCATTAGCAGATTTTTCTTCCGCAGTGAATTGAGCGAAAAAATCCTCTTCAATTTGGTGAAACGCTGCGCTTCTCTCTTTCTTTCCAGATGGAGTCTTAACAGCAACATAGAACTTGTCATAACACTCGTCCCATACTTTCTTCTTCAACTCTTCGTCTTTTGGTTCGTGGTTGTATTCGCGCTTTACAGTCGCTTTTTCAACCTTCGATGCCAATTCCAACTGAGCTTTTACTTGTGCTTGAATAGCAGTGTGTGCGATAGCAATGGCTTCAACCATAACTTCTTCAGACACCTCTTTCATTTCACCTTCAACCATTACAATACTGTCCGCACTTCCTGCGATCATCATGTCTAGATCGGCAAGAGCCAATTGAGAGCGTGTAGGGTTAACAACGAATTCACCGTTGATGCGTGCAACACGAACTTCAGAGATAGGACCGTTGAAAGGAATATCTGAAACTGCAATTGCCGCAGATGCAGCAAGACCAGCTAAACTATCAGGCATGTGCTCAGTGTCACCCGAAATCAAGGATACAACAACTTGTGTATCACTGTGGAAATCTTCAGGGAACATAGGGCGTAAAGCGCGGTCGATCAAACGAGAAACTAAAATCTCGTCGTCGTAAGGACGTGCTTCACGTTTGAAATATCCACCTGGGAAACGACCCACAGCGGCATATTTTTCACGGTACTCTACCGTTAGAGGAAGGAAGTCTAACCCTTCTTTTGCTTCTTCGTTGGCTACAACGGTTGCAAGGAGCATCGTATCTCCTTGACGAACGACTACAGAACCATGTGCTTGCTTCGCTAACTTACCAGTTTCAATGGTAATTGGAGCGGAAGAACCCATGTCAATGGTCGTTGTGATTGCTTCGATTTTCATTCTTTTATTTTCGGATATATAGTTCTAAGAAAAAACGCGAAAAGGCAATTGTTAGATTGCCTTTTCTTTGAATTATGCCTGAGTATTACTTACGTAATTCAAGTTCTTTTACGATTGCACGGTAACGAGCGATGTCAACTTTTTGCAAATAATCCAATAAGCTTCTACGCTTACCAACTAATGCAATCAACGAACGTTGTGTGCCGTAATCTTTTTTATTCTTCTTTAAGTGCTCAGTTAAGTGAGCAATACGGTAGGTGAACAAAGCAATTTGTCCTTCTGAACTACCTGTGTCTGTTGCAGATTTTCCGTGTTTAGCGAAAATCTCTTGTTTTTTTTCTGTTGTAAGGTACATGCCAATACTTTTTTAGTGATTATTATGTGAGCCTCCAAGTAAATGTTACTTTTCTTGAAAGTGGGGTGCAAAGATACGAAATTTCTTTTCGTGAATGCAAGATTTATTTTAAGTGACTTAAGGTAAGCGCCAAACGCTTCTTCATTTCAGTCCGCTTAACAATATAGTCAAGGAATCCATGCTCCAAAACGAACTCAGAACTTTGGAATCCTACCGGTAAATCTTTCTTAATGGTTTCCTTTACTACACGTGGTCCGGCAAATCCAATAAGCGCTTTCGGTTCAGCAATGTTTAAATCGCCTAGCATCGCGAACGATGCTGTGACTCCTCCGGTTGTTGGATCGGTTAAAATAGATATATATGGAAGTCCGGCTGCGGCCAACTGTGTCAACTTCGCGGAAGTCTTCGCCATTTGCATCAAAGAGAATCCAGCCTCCATCATGCGCGCGCCACCTGATTTCGAAATACAGATAAACGGACAATGTGCTTCAATGGCTTTATCTACACCCATCGCAAACTTTTCGCCGACAACCGATCCCATAGATCCGCCAATAAAGGCGAAATCCATGCAAGCCACCACCGCATTCTCATGTTCAATTTTACCAAAACCAACGCGCAATGCGTCTTTCAGGCCAGTTTTCGCTATGGTTGTCTTAATACGGTCCTTATAATTCTTCGTGTCGGTGAAAGTTAAGGGGTCAGCGCTTTTCATGTGCTCAGCTATTTCAACCCATTCATGCTCATCAAAGAAGATAGAAAAGTACTGCAACGAACCAATTTTCTCGTGATACTCGCAAGCTTCGCAAACCCAATCGTGTTCAGCGTGCTGCTCACTTGTAACGACGTGCTTGCACTCTGGACATTGGTACCACAACCCCTCTGGAATTTCCTTCTTCTCTTGATTCTGCGTGGTAATACCTTTGTTTT
>JBEIFO010000201.1:0-4514 GCA_040382375.1 Crocinitomicaceae bacterium | reverse complement strand
TGATAAGACCGTTCCAGTATTCTGGTACAGTATTACCAATGGGTGTTAATGCTCCTAGTCCGGTAACAACGACCCTTCTTAACTCCATAGTTTTCGGGAAAGTTGAATAATTTCCGAGTGATTATTTATTCGCAGTGATGTAATCAATTGCTTGACCTACAGTCACAATTTTCTCTGCTTGATCGTCAGGAATAGCGATGTTGAATTCCTTTTCAAATTCCATGATAAGCTCTACAGTATCCAAAGAATCTGCTCCCAAATCATTGGTGAAACTAGCTTCAGGGGTTACAACTGATGCTTCTACACCGAGTTTATCTACGATGATTTCGGTAACTTTTTGTGCAATTTCAGACATTGTCTTGATGTTTTTTAAAGGTTAAATACGACCGCAAAAGTACAACTTTTCATGACGAACACACTTTTTTTTGCTTTCGATACTCATTTTCTTTACTTATTATTTGATTTTCAATGCTTTAACAAACAAAATTGTTCGTAAAAT
This sequence comes from Crocinitomicaceae bacterium, assembly GCA_040382375.1. Lineage (GTDB taxonomy): Bacteria > Bacteroidota > Bacteroidia > Flavobacteriales_D > Sanyastnellaceae > CAIZGX01. The sequence continues at coordinate 4,015 of JBEIFO010000201.1, read as the reverse complement.
ATTCCTGAAGCCCCACTCTAAACTATCTTGCAATTCGAAATTCACTCCTTTTTGAAAGCATGACCTGGGACCAAGATTATTTAAAAGATAAGCATCTCTTAATTATCGGATGCGGCGGATTAGCGCATGCTGCTCTCTCTTATTTACTTTCTTCAGGAATTGGAAACGTGACCATTTTCGATGGTGACCTTGTAGAATCTTCCAACCTAAACAGGCAACATCTTTTCACTCCTGATGACATTGGAAAGAATAAAGCCGCTGTCTTAAAGAATTATTGCTCGTTCCACTTTCCAAAAGCTACAATAATCTCGGAGGAACGAATGTTTAAACCGCAAGCGGAAATACTTGCCTCAACCTTTGATTTAGTTTTTGATTTCACCGATCGCCTTGCTACGAAATTGGAATTAACCCGGCACTTCGAAAAACTAAAAATTCCTTTTTTCTATGCGGCAGCGCAGATGAATGCAGGGTCTAGTGCCTTCATTCATCTAAATAGCATAACCAGCGCCATGCTTTTCGGACATGTTCAAGACGCGAGCAAAGTGGAACGGGATTGCGAAGTTGATGGCGTTTGGCCAACAGTAGTCGCCTCGGTGGGTATTCATGTTGCCCACCAAGCACTTCAATTTCTGACACTCAATCCTTGTCCGTTTGTTGGCGCAATTGATTATTTCGATGGAACCACAGGACTTTGGTCTCGGTTCAGTTTCAACCCGAAAGAAAAAAACACGAAGGTGTCTATCACTGTTCAAGAATTACTTCAAGACCCCGGCACTCCTATTTATTTTCTGGGTGAAAGTGATTCGCTTCCTTCGGAAATTATTACTCTAACAGCTTCCGAACTGAAAGAAGAAATCGAAAAAATAAATCGCCCTTGCATTCTTCTCTGTGAAACGGGCATGCGAGCGAAGGCAGCTTCCGAGCAGCTTTCAAAACATTTCAACTTTCCGATAGTCAGTTGGAATAAAAACCTTGAATCTTTCCTACACTTGTTCCATGAAACACATGTCTAGTTTAAACAGCGCCCTTCGCTTGGCAAAGCAGCTTTTAAAAAGGCCTATGAAACCTTCAGAGGACATTCGTGTGCGTATGCTTCAGCATAGACTTCTTCATGATTTAACATATAGACTTCCCGACCGTGCAAAAAGAGATCTGCTCATCGGATTCAAAGAATGGAAACGCATTGTTTCAAGGAAAAAGAATGCATTTCAATCACAAAGAAATGTTCCTTGCGTTTTGGTTTCAACTTCCAATCAAAAAGAAATTGCGGAAGAATATATTTCAGCGAATACGGACCACCAAGCGCTAAACGTATTGGTTCGAGAAGAACTAACGCTCTCCGATTTTCCATTGAAATTTCATTTATTCGCGTTGCGAATTTCTTTGCAATGCCTGTTCGATTCTCGCCGAGTAAATCTAGCTCTGATTGTGCGTGAAGTGACTGAATGGACGGCGGTTTCAGACTTTATTTCTTTAAATACTATTTCTGAATTTTTCGATTTCACACCGTTTGAAAAAGATAGCAACACCCTCGCTTACCTATTAATGGAAGAGGGGATTAAAGTGACGAAAATCCCTTCACCTGGGCCATTGACCGGGCATCACACGTTTATGATAGCAGACGATGTTGTGCTTTCCAGCGCTTATCAAATGGAAGAACTTCCTCATTTCGAGCATTGGTATGTAAAGGAGCTTTTGCATTGGCCACCTGAGCAATACCAACGTTACGCGCATTGTTACACGAACGCACCAATTCCACCTATAAACACCATTGGATTTTATTCTCATGGCGAGTGGGTAAGAAGAAAATCCGGACATGCTGATTTCGGGTTTGGAATTCAAGAAAATGAACTATTTCTGTTGGAATGTCTGAAGACTTTTTTGAAGAAGCATACGGACTTTCAACTCATCATTTTTCCACATCCAAAGGAACGATCCGATAGTGAATTTCAAACCTTCTATTCAACACTTTTTGAAGGAACAAACACCATTATTGCTCCGATTGAAATGAAATCGAGCGAGAACTTCTTCAAAGCAAACATCGGTGTTATGGCTTATTCCACGTTGCTCTTCGAGCGACTAGCCCTTGGCTACAAAACATTCATTGGCGCGAACTTTCAAACTTCATTTCCTATTGAAGGCAGTCCACTTAAAAACCTTTGTCTCTCTGATTCCGAGACGTTCGAAGCGGCATTATTGCTTGCCCATGAGGAAACAGAAAAAGAATTCTTCAATCGCTTGGGGCTGAAAAATTATTCCTTGAAGGAATTCCTCGACCAAAAGGTCGTGGAAATTCAAAAATGATTGATTACTTTGCAACCGATGAAAATCAAGTTTGCCGTAGTCGGATGTGGAAGTATTGGGAAGCGACACGTTGCTGTCTTAGACGCTAATCCGGAAATAGAAATTGTTGCGTTGTGCGATAGCCAAATTGAAACGGCGCGCGCACTGTCCGAGCTTTATGGAAATATTCCCGTCTATTCTTCTTTCGATGAAATGTTGAAGAATATTCAAGCCGATGTGATTAACGTAGTTACGCCTCACGCTCTTCATTCCGAACAAAGCATTGCTGCCTTGAAAGCTGGATTTAATGTTTTGGTTGAAAAACCTATGTCGCTTTCTGTTGAAGAGGCGAATCGCATGAACGATACAGCAGCGGCTTGCGGAAAGAAATTGTGGGTAGTGAAACAGAACAGATTCAATGTTCCTGTTATTCTTGCTGAACAAGCCATTCGCGAAGGATGGTTAGGGAAAATATTCATGGTGAAATGTGATGTGTTGTGGAATCGTTACCAAGGGTATTACGACGATTCTCCGTGGAGAGGAAAGATTGAAAAAGAAGGAGGAGCGCTTTTCACACAAGCCAGTCACTTCATAGATTTACTAATCTGGTGGTGCGGAAATGTGGTAAGTGTGAAGGCGAAAGCGGCAACTCAAAATCACAGTATTGAAACCGAAGACAGCGGTGTTGCCGTTATGGAATTTGAAAACGGTGCGCTAGGATCATTGGTATGGACCACTTGTGTCTATGAAAAAAACTACGAAGGAAGTATCACCATTATTGGTGAAAAAGGAAGCATAAAAATCGGCGGCGCTTATCTGAATAAAATTGAATTTTGGAATGTTGAAGGACACGAATTGGATAGCAACATTGACTTCAACGACAAGCCAAATTCCTACGGAAAATACCAAGGCACAAGTAGCAATCACGATAAAGTTATTGCCGGTATTGTGAAGGAAATTCAAACAGGCATTGGCCAAAATGTAGAAGGAATAGAGGGTGTGAGAAGTGTAGATGCCATTGAAAAAATTTACGCGAACATATTGCAATGAACGAAGTGAAAAAATACACTGCTCAAATTCGTGACGTTCAATTTGGAACAAATGTGACCGTTGTTGAACCTGTGAACTTGTACGAGTGTAAAATTGGCAGCGATGTGTTTGTGGGGCCGTTTGTTGAAATCCAGAAAGGTGTAAAAATCGGAGACCGAACGCGCATTCAAAGTCATACTTTCATTTGTGAATTGGTCACTATCGGATCGGACTGTTTCGTTGCACACGGCGTTATGTTTACGAACGATTTATTCAAAGGCGGTGGACCTTCCGGAAACGATAAAACCAAATGGTCTTCCACAGAGATCGGGAATCACGTTTCCATTGGGTCGAATGTTACTTTACTACCTGTTACTGTTTGCGATAACGTTGTTATCGGTGCAGGAGCTGTTGTCACAAAAAATATTACTGAAGCGGGGGTTTATGTAGGAAATCCCGCAAAAAAAATACGCTAATGCATATTCCATTTGTAGATCTTAAAGCGCAATATTTATCCATTCAATCTGAAATGGATAAAGCTATATCTTCTATTATTTCGAACACTTCATTCATTGGCGGACCCGCCGCTGATGCTTTCGAAAAAAGCTACAGCGAATTCATGGGTATGCAGCACACGATTGCATGCGCCACTGGAACCGCCCGCTTACAAATTCTTCTTGTGGCCATGGGCATTCAACCTGGA
>JBEIFO010000200.1:0-4541 GCA_040382375.1 Crocinitomicaceae bacterium | reverse complement strand
TAAGCTCCTGAACCAAAAAAACCGTCGGCGCCGAAGGGTCCGTAAACATGAAATCCTTTTTCAACTTGATCACGAACCACCGGAAGTATCACATCCTTCTCTTCGGTTCCAATTAATCCGTTATCTCCAGCGTGAGGGTTAAGTCCAAGCACTGCAATACGGGGAGTTGGAATACCAAAATCGCGCTCAAGACTTTCGCGCATAATTGCCAACTTCTCTGTAATTTTTTCTTTCGTAATGTTGGCACTTACCTCTTTCAAAGGAACGTGTCCTGTTACAATTCCAATCTTCAAAGCAGGGCTCACCAAGAACATTAAAACTTTTTCTGTACCGGCCATTTTCGCTAAATATTCTGTATGTCCTGGGAAATTAAAATCTGCGTTTTGAACATTGTCTTTATTGAAAGGCGCTGTCACCAGCACATCAATCTTATTCGATGCCAAATCGCTCGCTGCCATTTCCAAACTTCTACGCGCCATCTCTCCGCCTAGTGCAGTAGGCTTTCCCCACTCAATATCACCCTTGAATTCCTTCCAGCAGTTCACCAAATTCACTTTTTTAGCAACCGCGTCTTCTGCTGTTGATGCATTCTGGTAGGTGAATTCTTCCATACCACCAATGCGTTTCGTTTGCTTAATTATTTCAGCATGCGAATAAATAACCGGGACAATGTGCTCGAGCATTCGGGTGTCGCAAAAAACCTTAATCACGGTTTCAAGCCCAACACCATTCATGTCGCCACAGCTAATTCCAACTTTAACTTTTTCCATATTCAAATGGTTTTCAAACCGAATGATTATTCGGTTTAGTTAGCGTAATTCTTTTTAATGAAATCATACAACAAACGCACGCCAACGCCTACTCCGCCTTTCGTGCGGTAAGCATCTACCTTATTTTGGTAAGCCGGACCAGCAATGTCAATGTGAATCCATGGATAATCTGTGAAGTGCTCCAAGAACTTTGCAGCAGAAATTTGTCCTGCAAACGCACCGCCTAAGTTTTTCAAATCAGCCACATCACTCTTCATCTCTTCACCGTATTCCTTCCACATAGGGAATTGAATCAATCGCTCCCAAACTTCAAATCCACTGTCCATTAAATTATTCACCACCTTCTGATCGGCAGTAGCCATAACTGCGCTAGCGTAGGTTCCAATTGAACGAACTGCCGCACCTGTTAATGTTGCTAGATCAATTACCAATTCCGGTTTGTATTTCTTCGCGTAAACTAAAGCGTCTGCTAAGATCAATCTTCCTTCAGCGTCTGTGTTCAATACTTCAACGGTTGTGCCGTCGCTTATTGTTAAAACGTCTTGCGGACAAACTGCATTTCCGCCCGGACGGTTGTCCGTTGCTGGAACCAAAGCCACAACGTGAACAGGCAGATTGTTTGCAGCAATTGCATAGATTGCACCCACTACTGCAGCACCACCAGCCATATCGCATTTCATTTCATCCATTGAACCGGCTGTTGGCTTCAAGCTTAATCCACCAGTATCGAATACCACACCCTTTCCAACTAAAACAATTGGCTTTTTATTCTTGGCATTCTTTGGTTTGTACTCCATAATGGTGAACGTAGGCGGATCAATACTGCCCTTATTCACACCAAGAAGTCCACCCATTTTAAGTGCTTCAATTTGCTTCTTATTTAAAATTTGAGTTTTGAATCCGGCTACTTTTCCAGCCTTATTCATCTCCTCTGAAAATTGTGTCGCTGTTAAAAACGAAACAGGTTCGTTAATGAGCGTGCGAGCCAATTCTGTTGCCTCAACAATGTTGTGAAGCTCGATCCATTCTGCTTCAGTTATTGTAGCGTCAGTAACAAAGATTTTTGAAAGTGTATTTTTCTTATTTGCTTTCTCCTTGAAATACTTCAAGAATTGGTAGTTGCTTAAAGCAGCACCTTCAGCCAAATACCAAGCAGCCTTCTCGAAGGTACTTTGATTCACAATGTGCAATGACTCAAGATTGGTCTTGTTCACCGCAGCTTGAATTTCAACACCTGTCTTACGCATACCCTCTTTAGCTTCGGCGTTCCAAGTGCCTTCGATGGCAACAAAAAAATGCTTTTCGGTTAAAGATGGCATTAACACAGTGTTGCGATTCACATTGATTTCGCTTTCTAAAAAAGTCAACTGAGCTTTTTCAAGTTTCAATTTCTTAACTTCTTTCTTGTTGAAAAGCGTTACGACTACGTCTGCGTTTTTAGGCGCTTTGTTACTGATTTTTGCCATTGTATATTTCTATTAATTCGGAATAAAAAAGAGAGCTTTTTCGGCTCTCTTCATTTTTATAATGTTTGCTTTACTTCTACTTCTTCGAAGGCTTCTATTAAGTCACCTTCTTTGATGTCGTTGAATTTATCAATGTTCAGTCCGCATTCGTATCCTTTCACCACTTCCTTCACGTCGTCTTTGAAACGTTTCAATGAACCGAGGAGTCCTGTGAAGACAACAATTCCGTCGCGAATTACACGCACTCGGCTGTTGCGACTAACCTTACCTTCTAGCATGAAGCAACCCGCAATGGTTCCAACCTTGGTAATCTTGAACACTTCACGAATTTCAGCAGTACCAACGACCTGCTCTTCAATGCGTGCAGACAACATACCTTCCATGGCCTCTTTAATTTCTTCGATGGCCTTGTAGATAATGGAGTATAGCTTAATTTGAATTTCTTCGTTCTCTGCAATCTTACGCGCACTTTGACTTGGACGAACTTGGAAACCAACAATGATTGCATCGGAAGCCGATGCCAACAACACGTCTGATTCGGAGATTTGTCCAACCCCTTTGTGAATAATACTTACTTGAATCTTCTCTGTACTTAATTTTTGCAAAGAGTCTACCAACGCTTCTACCGAACCATCTACGTCTCCTTTTACAATCAAGTTCAATTCCTTGAAATCTCCAAGAGCAATACGACGACCAATTTCTTCGATGGTCAAGTGCTTCTTCGTACGAACACTTTGCTCGCGTTGAAGTTGTTGACGCTTCGTTGCAATTTCGCGCGCTTCACGCTCATCTGCCAAAACATTGAATCGATCACCCGCATTCGGCGCACCTTCAAATCCTAAGATTGAAATAGGTGTTGCTGGTCCGGCCTCTTCAACCTTTCCACCACGCTCGTTGAACATGGCACGCACTCTACCGCTGAACTGACCTGCAAGAATTGGATCGCCAACACGCAGTGTTCCCGCTTCAACCAAAAGGGTTGCAACGAAACCACGTCCTTTATCTAATGATGATTCTATAATTGTACCTATGGCTCGTTTCTTCGGATTCGCTTTTAAATCAAGCATTTCAGCTTCAAGCAATACTTTTTCAAGAAGCTTGTCGATGTTCATTCCTTTTTTAGCCGCAATTTCTTGCGTTTGGAACTTTCCACCCCACTCTTCAACCAATACATTCATTTGAGAAAGTTGCTCTCTCAAGCGTTCCGGATTGGCATCTGGCTTATCCATTTTATTGAATGCAAAAATCATTGGAACACCAGCCGCTTGAGCGTGACTAATGGCCTCTTTTGTCTGAGGCATTACACTATCGTCTGCTGCAATTACAATGATGGCTAAGTCAGTTACCTGAGCACCACGAGCACGCATAGCGGTAAACGCTTCGTGACCAGGAGTATCTAAGAACGTTATTTTCTTTCCGTTTGGAAGGGTAACGGTATACGCACCTATGTGCTGCGTAATTCCACCGGCCTCACCCGACAATACGTCAGCTTTACGAATGTAATCGAGAAGCGAAGTTTTACCGTGGTCAACGTGTCCCATTACAGTAATTACTGGAGGACGTGTTTGAAGATCCTCTTCATTGTCTGCTTCTTCCGTAATCGCATCAGTAACTTCAGCTCCTACAAATTCAACTTGATATCCGAAATCTTCTGCAACGATTGCAATGGTTTCAGCATCTAAACGTTGGTTAATAGAAGCGAAAATTCCTAACTGCATACACGCTGCAATAATCTCTGTAGCGTTACGCGACATTAAAGTAGCCAATTCACTTACAGTTACGAACTCGGTTAATTTCAATACCGCATTCTCTTCAAGCATACGCGCAGCTTCTTGTTCGCTACGTCGGGCTACTTGAGAACGCTTGTCTCTTCTGTTCTTTGAAGATTTAGATTTACCACCAACACCAAGTCGTGCAAGGGTTTCTTTAATCTGATTTTGAATATCCGTCTCTGTTGGAGCAGCTTTCGGCTGAGCAACATAAGGCGTGCGAGTAGGTTTGTTCGCGTTTTTCTTATCTATCTCTTGTTGGCGACCAATATCTACTTTCGAAATGCGCTTACGCTTGCGCTTCTCTTTGTTTTCAGCAGCCGTAGCGGCAGGTGATTTCTTTTCAGGAGTTGTTGGAAGAACAATCTTACCCATCAATTTAGGGCCTGCCAACTTCTCTACATTCACGCGAATCACCTCCTTTTCAACAACCTCTGGTTTTACTTCCACAGGCTCTGGAGTTGGCTCTGGTTCTAAAGTTGGCTCTGGAGTCGGTGTAGGGCTTGGAATTTCAGTGGGAGTAGGCAAAATTGTTG
>JBEIFO010000199.1:0-4556 GCA_040382375.1 Crocinitomicaceae bacterium | reverse complement strand
GTGCATGCAAACCTTACTGGTAATCCTGCGATATCTATTCCATGTGGAAAAGAGTCAAAAACAGGCCTTCCATTTGGCCTTCAAGTGACTGCCCGTCACAAAGAAGACAACGATTTGTTTGTCTTTTCAAAATTGCTAGAGGCTTTAGTTTCTTAGTCGTTACGAGTTTTTCCCTACCGGATTGTTCACAATTGTGTTTTGCCAACATTGGAAATAAATCAATTTTTTCGGAAATTGTATCCGAAATGCAAGGGCAATATATTCCTATAAACGGAGTTGCTCTTTAATTAAAGGGAAATCATGATGAAAAAATTAGTTACAGTATTACTGGGCGTGCTTATGTTTTGCAACGCAAATGCGTTGGAATTTCCGAAGGACACCCTTCAAGATAGACAAGTTGCGGCATTGAAGAAGGAAGAAATAGATGAAATCGACAGAATGTTGGTGGCGAGCTATTTGAATCACTTCTGCTTTTCTTCAGACCCAAATATTCAGAACGCGTTTAATTACGACCCGGATCACGTACCGTCATTTCCAGAAGAGCTAACTCGCGAGCGACTTAAAATACTCGACAGAGAGAGTCCGTTTGATTTGGTTTACAACGACAATGTCCGCGATTTCATTGCCTTATATTCATTACGTAGAAGAGATGTTACCTCGAAAGTGTTGGGCTTAGCGCAGCTTTACTTTCCGCTTATTGAAGACGCTTTAGCGAAGTACAACATTCCTCTTGAGCTAAAATACTTAGCTATTGTTGAGTCGGCTTTGAATCCGACAGCCATTTCTCGTGCGGGAGCAGCCGGACTTTGGCAATTTATGCCAGGCACTGGAAAAATGTATGGATTAGACATTACCAGCTATCAGGATGAGCGCTTCGATCCAATTAAAGAAACCGAAGCGGCTTGTAAATACCTGCGTTTTTTATACAACACGTTTGGAGATTGGAATCTAGCGTTAGCTGCATACAACAGTGGACCAGGCAACGTGAACAAGGCCATTCGTAGAGCCGGTGGAAAGAAAGATTTTTGGGCGATAAAGCAATTTTTACCGAAGGAAACACAGGGGTACGTTCCAGCGTTTATAGCTGTGAACTACATTATGAGTTATTCCACAGAGCACAATATATTCCCAAAGAAGGCATCGGTATCTTATTTTGAAACAGACACGATACATGTTACGGGCCGTGTTGATTTCAACGTAGTTTCCAAAACGTTGAATCTACCCATTGAAGAAATTACTTATTTGAACGGAACGTATAAACTCAAAGAAATTCCTGACAATGGCGAGAAGCACTATTTAATGCTACCCGTGGAAAAAATTGGTGATTTCTTGGCTCATGAAAAGGAAATTTATGCTGCAAGCGACACCAGAAAACCAGAGCCGGAGCCTGCTCCAGAGCCTTCAGACACCGCATCTGTAAAAAAGGAAGTGGAGCAAACCACAAAAGTGGTTTGGGAAGACCAATGGAAGACTCATAAAGTGAAGAAAGGGGAAACGTTGAAAGGAGTAGCTAGTAAGTATGGGGTTTCTTCCTCTGATGTAAAAAAATGGAATAAGTTGAAATCATCTTCCTTAAAGGCAGGCCAAAATTTGAAAGTAAAGGTCAAGGTTAAAAAGACTATTACTATTCCGAAGGTCACGGAGGAAAGTGAACCAGAGAAAAAGCCAGAACCAAAGGTTGAGGATAAGCCCGAGAAAACAACTCCACCAAAATCAACGACTCCTAAAGTAACAACCCCGAAGGCAGATCCCCCGAAGGCGGCGGCTCCCAAAGAGGAATTTATTTATTATACTGTGAAAGCTGGAGATAACTTGTCAAGCATCGCTTCGAAACACAAAGTTTCAGTAGACTCAATTATCAAGCTGAATAAGGGCATTAACGCGAATAAAATAAAATCAGGACAAAAACTAAAAATCAAAAAGAAATGATAAAAGAGGGTGCCACCGTTGAGGTGAATTATGAGCTATTCATCGACGATGAAAATGGAGAATTGGTAGAAGCAACCAAAGAGCAAGGACCAATGAAGTTCAGGTTTAAAGTTGATCCAATGATTGAAGGCTTTGAAAAGGGGCTAGAAGGATTGAAAGCAGGCGATGCGTTTAGCATTAGCATTCCATGTGCAGAGGCATACGGAGAGGAGCAGGAAGAGTATTACATGGAGTTTCCAAAAAGTGATTTCATGGAAGAAGACGGAGAGTTCGATGAAGAGTTATTCGCCGTTGGCGAGGTTATTCCCATGGAAACTCCAGAAGGACACCAAGTTCAGGGTGTTGTTGAAGAAGTTAAATTGAATTCTGTGGTTATTGACTTTAACCATCCGTTGGCTGGAGAGAATTTATTCTTCAAAGGTCACGTGGTTTCAGTATCGTAAGAATATGCAATTCGTTCGCACTTCGGCCAGTAGCATATCGCGCATCTCTGCATTTGCAGGATCAACGTTGGTGTTGCTCATGGTTGGAATTTTCTTAGTGTTCTATTTAGTGGCGTTGCAGGTTTCAGATCATATTCGATCACAGTTTACCGTGCAGTTGTTGTTGAATGAAGATGCAAACGAAGAACAAATATTAAGCTTTAAAAAGGAAATCGAGGGAGGCGGCATCGCCTCCCAGGTTTCTTATACCTCAAGTGAGCAAGCCGAAGCTGAATACAGCAAAGAAATTGGTGAAGATTTCGTTCAGGTGCTTGGATACAATCCGCTTCCAGCGTCTATAGACGTTCAGATAAACCCGGAAAAGGCAGATGGCCTAACGGTAGACGCCTTTGTGGAATCTTGCAAACTGAATCCAATTATAAAAGACGTGGGGTACGAAAAAACCCTACTTCAATCAGTAAACGAAAACATCTCGAAGTGGGGCGCCATCATTGGTGGAATCGTTATTCTGTTTTTGATTATTTCCGCCTTCATTATTATGAATACCGTTGAGTTGGCTATCTCTTCTCAGCGTCTAATTATTCGAAGCATGCAGTTGGTAGGCGCTACACCCTGGTTTATTAAGCGTCCGTTTTTATGGCAAAGCTTAAAGAACGCATTGCTTTCTTCTTCTATAGCTTGGCTTTCCATTTCAGTAATATTGTATTTTAATCAGCAATCCTTAACAGACATTATTCAGATTTTGCTTGACGGGGGTGGGTTTTGGAAATTGGGTGTCTTGCTCATTTCATTAAGTGTAGTTGTTGGTGTTTTTAGCACCTACATAACCGTAAGCCGTTTCGTTCGAGCGAAACTGCACCAAATGTATTAACGCCGTTCCTTCAAGAAAGCTGGCCTAAACCTTTCGAATATCAACCGAAAACAGAACCTTCTAAATAATTGAAAGAGGGAATCGTTATTCTTGTGAAACGTTAACGAATCATGAAGATTTAAGTGAGGTGTTCGAAATTGAACAAACTTCCTTATTTTCGTTGCCCGAATAAAACAACAGAAAATTAATTTAACAGTCATGAACAAAAAAGCAAGTCCTACAGTTAAGCAAGAAAACGGCTTCAACTTCAGTTCAATTTTTCCTTACATCGCAATTCCAATTGCCTTGTTAACCGGATGGGCATTATACACCTTTGTATTGGGTGATGCAGCAAACTTTGAAGGCGGAGATCCAGTAAAAGGTCATCCGTTAAACGTTTTAGGAACTGTTCACAAAGGAGGATTCATTGTGCCTATGCTGATAGCAGTGAATACGATTGTTGTAATATTTTTCTTCGAAAGATTAATGACCATCGTTTTGATTGCGAAGGGTAGACCGTGGTATTTAATATTGATTTGGGTGGCATTAGGATTGTTACCAGGGGTTTTAATTACTTGGCTATATGACTTGTTTGTTAGCAAGAAGAAAACAATGCATGATTCTACACTAGTTAAAAAAGTGAATGGGCTTTTAGAAAGTTCAAATGTAGATGGTGCAATTGCCTTGTGCGATGAACAAAGAACTTCAGTAGCGGCAGTTTTAAAATCTGGCTTATTGAAATACAAGGAGATGGAAGAAAACACTTCTCTTGAAAAAGACGAAAAAATAGCGTCAATTAAACAAGAAATCGAAGAAGCAACGGCATTAGAATTACCAATGCTTTCGAAGAACTTGGTTATCCTTTCAACATGTGGATCTTTAGGAGTACTTGTTGGACTTTTAGGAACTGTAAAGGGTATGATTTCTTCGTTCGAAGCCATGGCAACTGCTGGTGCTCCTGACGCAACTGCACTTTCATTGGGTATCTCTGAAGCCTTGATCAACACCTTCTTGGGTATCATGGCATCTGCGATTGCGATCATCTTTTACAACTTCTTCAATACACGTATTGATAGCATGACTTTCGCAATGGATGAGGCTGGATTAACTGTATCTCAGTCATACGGAAAAAAGCACTAATTCAAGTTTTTACTTAATTATTAATATTTAAGAATATGTCGAAAATCAAGATGCCCAAAAGCGCTCCTAGCTTGGATATGACGCCTATGGTTGACCTTGGTTTCTTGTTGGTAACGTTCTTTATTCTCACTGCGAAATTCCGTCCGAATGAACCTGTAATTGTAGACGTTCCTGCTGCAACATCTGAATTGTTG
>JBEIFO010000198.1:0-4559 GCA_040382375.1 Crocinitomicaceae bacterium | reverse complement strand
GCGTGAAGTGTAGCGTACGCTGAACGTTTGTCAGCAGTCATTTCTCCGTGCCAGAATCTTTTACGCGCAAGACGCACGTACCAGTTGGAAAGGTGATCGTTAACAAACGATTCAATGGCTCGCGCAGCCGGAGTTGGATCAAATGCATCGAGATTTTTTTGAACCTCGAGCGTGAGCGCGTTCAATTTACTTAAAATCCATTTGTCTAATTCTGAACGATCTTCAACTGCAGGATCATTCGAAGACGCTTCGTATCCATCGATGTTCGCGTACAGCGCGAAGAAAGAATAGGTGTTCGAAAGCGTTCCGAAGAAGGTGCGCTGAACTTCAGCAATTCCTTCTGTATCGAATTTCAAATTGTCCCACGGATCGGAATTGGTAATCATATACCAACGCGTCGCATCTGGACCGTATTTACCAAGGGTTTCAAACGGATCAACCGCATTGCCCAATCGCTTTGACATTTTGTTTCCGTTCTTGTCTAAAACAAGTCCGTTTGAAATAACATTTTTATAAGCAACAGAATCGAAACACATTGTTGCAATCGCATGCAACGTGTAGAACCATCCTCGCGTTTGATCTACTCCTTCAGCAATGAAATCAGCTGGGAAGGAAAGGTTGTTGTCTATTTTTTCTTTGTTCTCGAAAGGATAGTGCCACTGTGCATAGGGCATAGCACCGCTGTCGAACCACACGTCTATCAAGTCCGCTTCTCTGTGCATCGGTGTCCCGCTAGGGCTAACCAAGACTATTTTATCTACGTATGGTTTGTGTAAATCGAACAAGTTATAATTCTCAACCGAATGGTCGTTCGGTTGGAAATTTTCAAGCTGATTTGTTTCTGAAATTCCGGCCGCAACACTTTTCTTTATTTCAGCTTGGAGTTCTTCAACAGAGCCAATGCAGATAGATTCTGTTCCGTCTTCGGTGCGCCAAATTGGAAGAGGGATTCCCCAAAAGCGACTGCGTGAAAGGTTCCAGTCGTTCGCGTTTTCCAACCAATTGCCAAATCTTCCAGTGCCCGTAGATTCTGGTTTCCATTGAATGGTTTTGTTTAGTTCCACCAAACGATTTCGTTTTTCTGGAACTTTAATGAACCAAGAATCCAATGGGTAATAGAGAATAGGCTTATCTGTTCTCCAGCAATGCGGATAGTTGTGCGCGTATTTTTCTTTCTTGAATAATTTCCCTTCGGTTTGAAGTTTCAAAACAATACGTTCGTCAACACTCAAATACTGAAGCTTGTCGGTGTCTTTAATGATTCCTCCAAGACTTGCTTTTTGTTTCGCTAACTCAACAGCTTTCTCTTCGTCTGAGTAATACGCTTCTTTCACGAATTCTTCCCCGAATAAAAATTTACCGTCTTGAACTTCAGGAAGGAAACGTCCTCTGCGATCAACTAGCGTTAGGTTCCCCATGCCGTTTTGTTTCGCTATGCGGAAGTCATCTGCTCCGAAGCTTGGTGCAATGTGAACAATACCCGTTCCATCTTCCGTAGTTACAAAGTCACCTCCAATAATCTTGAAAGCATCGCCGTCGTTCGGTTGTACGAACGGAAGCAATTGTTCGTAGCGAAGATTAAACAGTTCTTTTCCAGAAATTTCTGAAATGGTTTTATTTGGAATTTTCTTGTCTCCTGAGTTGAACTCTTCGAAGTTTTCTCCGTTCGCTTCCGGAAAATATTTTTCACGAAGGGCAGAGGCTACAATGAAATAAGCGCGCTCATTTCCAAATGGAGTGAGCGATTCAACAATAGAATAACTAATTTTTTCGCCAACTGCCAACGCCACGTTAGATGGCAACGTCCAAGGGGTAGTCGTCCAAGCCAAAACATAAACGGGAATATCTGCATTCACTTTAAGCGTTGCATTTGCATCAATCAATTTGAATTGCGCAACAGCCGAAGTGTCTTTTACTTCTTTGTAGCAACCGGGCTGATTTAATTCGTGAGAACTTAAACCAGTTCCTGCTGCAGGCGAATACGGTTGAATGGTGTAGCCCTTGTACAAGAGATTCTTCTTGTGCAATTGCTGAATTAACCACCAAACGGTTTCAATGTATTTGTTGTCGTAGGTTACATAAGGGTCGTTCATGTCTACCCAATAGCCCATGTCTTTGGTTAGTTTTTCCCAGAGGTCGGTGTACTTCATCACTTCCTTGCGGCAAGCGTTGTTGTATTCTTCCACCGAAATGGTTTTACCAATGTCTTCTTTTGTAATACCTAGAGTTTTCTCTACGCTTAATTCAATAGGAAGTCCGTGCGTGTCCCAACCCGCTTTGCGGTGAACTTGTTTTCCAAGAAGGGTTTGGTAACGACAGAAGATATCTTTAATGGAACGCGCCATAACGTGGTGAATGCCGGGCATTCCGTTCGCAGAAGGTGGACCTTCGAAAAACACGAAAGGCTGTCCGCCTTCGCGTTCAGTGATACTGCGCTGGAAAATGTTTTCCGCTTGCCAGTATGCTTGTATGTCGTTCGCTATTTGTGGAAGCGATATTCCTTTGATTTCCCTGTATTTGCCCATGGAAGGTTTGAAAATAGAGTGCAAAGATAAAAACAAAAGCGGAGGGTTGACCTCCGCTTTTCAAGTGCGCATGGAGGGACTCGAACCCCCACGCCTCACGGCACTAGATCCTAAGTCTAGCGCGGCTACCAATTACGCCACATGCGCATGTTGCGGTGCAAATATACAATGCTTCTTCGAATATGAAAGTTTTTCTCTTCTGGATTAACTTAAATAGATGAAACATTTCGCTTTTTCACTCTACTTCACGCTGCAATTCGCTACTGAAAATTTTGCTCAGAATGTCTGTGGTGCCCGAATGGCCGCACTTAGCGGAAGCGCCATTACACAATCCGATGCTTTTTCAGGATTCAACAACTTGTCGGCTTCTGCTCAATTCAAGGGGAGTTCTTATGCGTTTTATGGTCAAATTCCCTATGGAATTTCGGAGATTAAAGACGCTGGAGTGTCCATTTTACAACATTTCGGAACAGGAGTTATGGGGGTGGTATTCCAATCTTATGGGAATACGGAATTTAATCGTCAAGGCATGAACTTCGGTTATGCGTTGAATCTTTCAAATAAATTCAAGGCGTCGGTTAGTCTCGGATATTCTTCCACCCGAATTACTAACGGCTATGGAAAGGCGCATACCCTTTGGGCGAATGTTGGGGCTACCTATGATGTTCGCAAAGATTGGAAATGGGCAGCGGTGATTGACCTTCCGGCCAGTGCTTTGAAGAATTCTGAAGAGCTGCCCGCAACACTTCGAATCGGGACGAACTATTCATTCTTAGAACAAGTGATCCTTTCAGCGCAAGTGATTTCAACAACGAATGCTCAATCTTCTGTGAGTTACAGTTTCGGATTGGAATATTTTCCGGCAGAAGTTTTTGCGATTCGGTTTGGAATGAACACGTTCTGGCAAACATATTCCATGGGTGTTGGAACGAAATTCCGAAACTGCTCATTCGATGCTGCTGCAGTTGTTCATCCGCAATTGGGTATTACTCCTCAAATCTCGTTGACCTATGGAATGGAAAAGTAAGTGCCTTCTTTTTTTTCTTTTCGGTTGGAAGGGAACTGCTCTTTTCGCGCAAGAAGAAAGCAACGCGCTGGTTGAACAGCGCATTGAAACCATTTCAAGTTTTATGGAAGAAGGAAATGACGTGGATTATTCTTCTCTCACCGAAGACTTGACCTACTTCGCTCGCCATCCGATTAATTTGAACACAGCCGACGCGCTTTCACTGCAAACCCTTTTAGTTCTTAGCGACACACAAATAAATGCACTCTTCAAACACATTGATTGTTATGGAAAATTAAAAAGCATCTTTGAATTGCAGAGTGTGGTTGGAATGGATGTGCCGACCATTCGGTGGATACAGCCGTTTGTGTATGTGTATGAAGACGATGGGTTTTCTGATTTTTCATTTCGAAGATTACGAGAGGAAGGAACACACGACATTATGCTTCGTTCGAAACGAACGCTGCAAGAGCAAGCCGGATTTATTCCAGATCCGATCACTGGAAAGAAGAATTTTTTGGGAAGTGAATATGGAAGCTACATGCGCTATCGTTTTCAATACCGAAGAAATATTGCATTCGGAGTAACGCTTGAAAATGATATGGGTGAACCGCTAAGAAATGGACCCGATTTTAAAAGTGCCTCGCTGTTCATTCGTGAAGCGAAGGCGTTGAAGCAATTGGTAATTGGCGATTACCAGGTTCAGTTTGGACAAGGCCTTACTTGTTGGAACAGCATGGCATTTGGAAAGTCTTCGTTCAGTGTGCAGGTGAAGCGAAATGCACAAGGGTTGAAGCCATATTCATCGGTAAACGAAAGTTCGTTTTTTCGAGGTGCGGGCTTTACGGTTGGAAATAAATTTATAAGCGCAACGGGTTTCGCTTCGCGAAGAAAGTTAGATGCCACCTTTAACACGGATACAGTTCTAACTGATGATGCAATGGCTGTGAATTCAATTGTTTTAGGAGGTCTGCATCGAACGGAAAGCGAAATTGCCAAGAAGAACTTGTTGACTGAAATTGTATCAG
>JBEIFO010000197.1:0-4562 GCA_040382375.1 Crocinitomicaceae bacterium | reverse complement strand
TTCTGCATGAGGCTTGGTGTTGGAGCTCCACCGTGGTCGGCACTTAAGAAGATGAGGTAGTTGTCTTTTCCAAAGCGCTTGTCTAGTTCGTTTAAAAGTCTTTCCAATTCACGATCGAGACGAATGTAAATGTCTTGCAATTCTTTGGAATGAATTCCGAATTGGTGTCCAACGTAGTCGGTAGAAGAAAAGCTCAAGCACAACATGTCAATGGTGTTGTTCTTTCCCAATTGCTCTCCGTCTATAGCTGCCAAAGCGAAATCGAGCGTAAGCGAATTTCCCATTGGCACACCTTTGAGGATTTCGTACCCACCGTTGTGTTTCTTCAGTGTGTCTATGTTGTAAGGAAAGACAGGACGAAGTAACGGTTTGAAAGGCATTTCGTAGGCGTTGTTGTCTTCGATGCTTTCGGTGTAATTTTCTTCAGGAAGAAGCAGGTTCCATGTTGAAGCGGCGTAGGCCTTTGCTTTTCCGTTGCTGTTGAAGTCTTGCACCCATTTTGGAAGTTCGCGCATGTACCAGGAGCTTGAAGCCCACACGCCTTCTTCTCCACCTACGAACCAATACGCAGCGTTGGCTGTTCTTCCAGCGGGAAGAATGGCGCCACGGTCTTTGAGAGAGATGCCAATGACCTTCGATTTTCCTGCGGTGAATATTTTTAGTTCGTCGCCAATTGTGCTTGACTTTAAGTAGTGTGGCGACATTTTTCCGGCAGCTGCTGAAGTGCCTACACCGTTGACGGTAGAATCTGCCGAGCAGTAGGTCATTCGGTTGAATTTTCTTTCGAACCAATCGTTGGCTACAATGCCGTTGTGTGCAGGAGTTGTGCCTGTGAAAATAGCAGCGTGTCCGGGACCTGTGTACGTGGGCATGTAGTTGTATTGCATGTTACGGGCGTAGGATCCGTTGCGCACCAAGCGTTTGAATCCGCCTTCGCAGTAGTCGTTCCAGAAGCGATCGATGTAGTCGTTGCGCATTTGATCAACGGTAATTCCGATTACGATGGGAGGGAGTGGTTGGTCGGAAGGAGAAGTTGTTTTTTTCTGTCCGAAAGCTGAAAAGCTAATGAGTGCGAGTAAAAAAGAAGTAAATCTGCTCATGGTACAAATGTACCTCTGAATTAATTTACTTTTACGGGACACAACACGTTGTGATTACCTTCTGCGAAGGATGACCGCGGAGCGGATGACACAACAAGTTGTGATGACCACTTCGTGGATGATGCAAAAAAGAGAGTATGAATAAACACATATTATTAGTTGGAATGCCCGGAAGTGGGAAGACGACGATGGCGAGGAGGCTTGCTATGGAGCGGGGTGTGTCGTGTTATGAAGTAGATGAGATGTTGGAGTTGAAGTGGGGAAGGAGTATTGCTGAATTTGTGGAAGAGCAGGGATGGGAGAAATTTCGCGAGGAAGAATTTTCCATGGTGAAATCTATTGTGAATGAACCAATCGGAATCATTTCAGCTGGAGCAGGGTTTTTCACAACGGAAGAGAAGGTTCAATTTTCATTGAAACATTTTGAAGTCTTGTATTTGGAAGTTCCGATTGACGAATTGTTCAAACGATTGAACACACCTGAAGAACGCGCGAAGCGTCCGCTTTTGAGTGAAGGGGATTTGCTTTTTAAATTACAGGAGTTATTGAAGGAACGGGAAAGGTTTTATTTAAAAGGTAAGAGAGGGTAAGAAGGGGTAAGAGAAGGTAAGACAAGGTAAGAGAGGGGAAGAGGATTCACCGAAGATGATTGAGTATTTCCTTAACAAGACCATCCATTCTCGAAAACGCAAACCATCTTTTCCCCAGATCTTTCAATGAAGCACCAATGTGATAAAGTTCTTTTTCATCGAGAATCAGAAAACGGTCGTGTGCGTTTTTTAGAATTTGGATTACAATGGGATCGTATTGCGAATTGTGTTTGTCAAGATCGAGTTTTAACTGGTCGGTTATTCTTTCAGTGTAAATCGTACAACGAACTTTTTTGTTTCTTTTTGAAAGTTGAACCAGCGTTGTTTCGTCGATGTAGTTGTCGATTAGAATAATTGAATTTTTTGCTTTTGAAATAAGCTCGCTGGAAAACACATAGGCGTCGAATATCTTGTCGTTGAAGAAAATGCCTGATTTTGGAAATTCCACACCCTCAAGCTTTTTATACAGCTCCTCAATTTTTATCTGATGAACGGCCAAGATTTGTTCAGTGTTCGAAACACGTGAAGTCAGAATTTCTCCTTGAATTTTGCCTTTTCGATATTCAATAAAGGCCTTTACGATGTGAATACTTGTTTCAATGGCAATTTGAGATCTTAAAACTGCAGATACCATTGCTACACCATATTCTGTAAATACCAACGGCTGCTTGCGAAATCCTCTTTTCGTTGATTTGGATATCGCAAATTGCGATATCCACATTGTCATTTCTTCTTTTGTGAGTTGAAAACAAAAGCTTTCTGGAAATCGTTCCATGTTTCTTCGAACCTGCTCATTTAAGCGCATGGTGTTCACTCCATACAATTCTGCTAAATCCTTATCAAGCATCACCTGCATTCCGCGAATGGTAAATATTCGCGTTTCTATTTCTGATTTAATTAGGTTTTGTTCCATGCAGCAAACCTATTTCTGTAAGAGAGGAAAGTCAAGAAATGGTTATGCGCTTTTATGCGCAGGAACTACGTTATGGGAAAATCGAAGATTTTATTGGAAAACCTCTGGTTTTATTCCTACTTCGTAATTCCTATTTCATAATTGGAACTGCGTTCCGATTTCACCGAAGGTTTGATCACGCAGTGATTGATCTGAAAGATTGATTCGAAGAATTGATCACGCAGTGATTTGTTCCTATTTCATAATTCCTACTTCGTAATTAAGACAGTCGAAGACATTCGCCGCAGGCATTCGTGTATACACATTCGTTGCTTCGCAACATTCGTGCTTGCACATTATGTGACTCTCCTCACAACACCATTCAATTTCCTATTCTACCTTCGCTAAAAATTCAAACAACATGGATGTATTAGCAGCATTAAAAAATGGAACAGCAACAATCGTTGATGTCCGTTCAAGAGAAGAATTTCAAAGTGGACATGTAGCGGGTTCAATAAATATTCCGTTGCAAGAAGTGCCAACGAAAGTGGAAGAATTCAAGAACATGCCGAAACCTTTGGTGCTCTGCTGCCTTTCGGGTGGAAGAAGCGGACAAGCAACCGGATACCTTCAACAGCAAGGAGTGGAAGAGGTGTATAACGGCGGTGGTTGGATGGAAGTAAACGCACTCGTATAATGGGACTATTTTCATTCTTAAAAGGAAAGCCAAAATCCGATTTGGTGCAGCTGATGCGCGAAGGCGCAAAGTTGGTTGACGTGAGAACCAAAGGAGAATATTCTGAAGGACATGCAAAGGGAACAAGCAATGTTCCACTTCCTGAAATTCCAACCAAGGCGAAAGCTTGGAAAAAGGACGAAGCCATTATTCTCTGCTGCAGAAGCGGTATGAGAAGCGGTGCAGCCGTGTCACAATTGAAGCAAATGGGATTCACCAATGTTCACAATGCAGGCAGCTGGAATAAAATGCAATCGCTAATTCAACAAAAATGAAAGGAAGCTTCAACGACATTATTCAAGGCGATAAGCCGGTCTTAGTAGATTTCTTCGCAACGTGGTGCGGACCGTGTAAATACCAAGGTCCTATCTTGGAAGAATTGGCAACTGTCATTGGTGATGATGCACGAATTATAAAAATCGACATCGATCGCAATCAAGCCGTGGCCGCGAAATACAACGTGCGTTCCGTTCCAACGTTAATGATTTTTAAAAACGGAGAAGTGTTGTGGAAAGAGGCAGGGGTGAAAGAAAAAGCTGATTTAGTTACCCTATTGGGGAAATATAAATAGGAGTTATATTGCAGTATGAAAATACTTCAAACTGCAATCTTATTATTTGCTTTTGTTTTTTCAGCCAATGCTCAGAACAAGTGGGAAAGGAAATATGAGCGAGAGCGAGTGTTTGTCGAAAATAAAGGTCAGTTTTCCAAAGAGGAAAAAGTAATCGGAGAAAAAATTCTTTATGCCGCAGACTGGGGCAGTACCCGAATTTTCTTTACGCCGAAAGGTTGGGTTTATTCGTTTTTAGAGGTTGAAAAAAACGAGAAGCATTCAGAGAAAAAGTCCATTCAAACCATTTCGGAATACAAAGAATCTGAAAAAGAAGATGCGAAGTTTTCTTTTCGAAACGATTTTGTGTCTGTTCATTTAGGTGAAGGTAATGGTAACTATGTTCCGTCCGAATTATGTGCCTTTTACGGAAATTATGCTGTCGAATCAGACGGGGTTTGCAAAGGCATTCAAGGTGCAAAGTGTTATGAAAAACTTCGAATAGAAAACGCTTGGCCGGGTGTTGATGTAGTGTTCACTGTTCATCCGGAAAGCGGCATCAAATACGCTTTCGAGTTGCGCAATGGAAGTAAGTCTGAACGAATAGAAATGACGTATTCGAAAGATGTGAATCTAATCGACGGAGCTGTTCATATTCCAACCGAATTTGGAGACATCATTGATCACGAGCCTT
>JBEIFO010000196.1:0-4576 GCA_040382375.1 Crocinitomicaceae bacterium | reverse complement strand
TCTATAGCCAGAATGGATTTATATGTCCAGGTATTGTTTTTAACTAAGCCATCAAAAATCAATCGCTGATTCGTGACATACAAAACACCCATATCCAATTCTTTCATCTCGTCGGTTGTAATTCGCTTCACAGCCATTCTTCCTGCTCGAAATGAAATTCCCTTGACAATTTTGAAGTTCAACGCGGGGCCACCGTATGAAAAACCATGAGTTACCGTTCTTAATTCATGCCACGTGACATTCTTTTTATAATAACAAACTTCACCCTTCTTCAAATTAATTTCGACGTCTATAGGCACAAGCTGTTCATTCTCGAGCTTCCAATTTTCTCGATAACCATCTATGATTTTTTGTGATTCTTCCTGAAAGGAATAGTTAACTCCCAAACTAGAACACGTCGAAAAGAATACATCCAATTCACCCGGACCAACTCTCTTATCTTCAATAATTCCTTTGATCAATCGATTGGCAATTTCAGAAACATGCTTTTGAATTAAACTTGAGATGGACTCCTGCTTCAAAGAAAAAGCCTCTTGTATTTTTAAGAGAATTGCGCGTTCTTCATCCGACAATAATTCGTCTCCAATAAACTTCGCATACAACTCATCATATACTTTCAATCCCGAACTTGTATAGATCTTTTCCTTTTCATCATTCGTTATACATAGCAGTCCAGCCATGTGCTCTAGCTCTTCAACTTCTGAAGTTGAAATCTCTGAGTCTGAAAGGAAGAAACCAATTGCTAAAACAAAACAACTCCGCAACTCTTCATTAAACTCCTTCTTCCAATCTTCAATCTTATACTTCTCGCAAATCGACAAAACGTGTTCTTTTGTAACCCCTAAAATGCCTTGTTCAGCAAGAAGATTGTTGAATTCAATAAAGGCATTCAAGGAATTCTTTGACCCTGAAATTCGCTGCCAAAAACTAGCTTCAACCAATGGTTTTTTCTCGAATAATTTCATGTGAACTAAGATAGTCTAAAGTTATGCTGACGAATAAACAGCATATAACTTATAGGAATTTGGCATAAACATGAGGTGCCAAGTGGTTTTTCCTTTGGCTCAAAATTATTTGAGTCATGAAAACAAAAAACACCATTCTCTCTCTTTCTCTATTCCTCGTTTTCTATTCGTGCGAAAAAGAGAAGCCCATTCCCAACATTCAATGTCGCGTTGTTGAGCAAGGCTCCAACGTGCCTATTCCCTTCGCGCAAGTGCAATGGTACGAGCTCGAAGGATTCGGAAGTACAGTTAGCTACGTGCCTTCCTTCATCTCCATTGCAAATGAAAACGGTGAATTCGAAATGCCGAAAGATGCAACAGTAGACGTTGCTAAAGCCGTTGCGAATTCATCTGATCAATATTCCGAATTCGGATTTACAGATGTTTCCTTCCATGCAGGAAGTCCTTCAATGGCAATTCCTGTTTCATGCAAATCCACACTTCGCCTTCAACTCGTTGACGATGCCAACACGCAGCAGAACATTGTGGGCGCTTCCTTCGAAGTGAGCAATGGCTTTCGCGGAATAACACAAGAGGCCGATTTAGCCGGACATGGAGCAGAATGCTTCTTTGAGGTGCCGGCACATTTCCCCATAGAACTTGAAATAAAAAAGCACTACGCTTCAGGAAATTATTCTTCTGAATGGATAACCCTAACCCCACTACAAGCCAATGAAATCAATACATACACCTTATACTACTAACCCCATGAAAAAAATCTCTACCCTCCTTTTTTGCTTTTGCTCGATCATCACTTTCGCGCAGAGCACCTACACGCCGGTTGTAAAATCAACAGCGTTCAGTCAAGGCCTATCTAAAAACAACTCCCTTGTTTTTTCAAAAGGTCAAGCCGCAAACGATGCGTTTCTTTTTCTATGTGGAAAAGATTCGACCCATCTCTATTTCCCAGATTACTCGAACCACATTCGAAATCTTCCCAACACGAATAACACAACACACCTAGAAGTGTGGGATGTTCAATACATGCGCGAGTCGAGCAACACGGCTGATACCAGCCAATTCATTCTGAGTAATTCGCAAACGCTTACTCCAGGTGTTCATGAATTCAACACAAGTAACTTCATTCACTCGAACTACTATTCGAACACGACCATTCAAGCAATCAGTTTCGATCAAGGAATGACGTGGAATTCGCTCGGGAACAATTCCATTTCAACCGTCATTCCTTCCAACACAAATTGGTTTTCTGTTGCTGTAAAATATTCGGTGAACGGCACGGTAAAAAAAACAGGAATCAAATTTCAAGTTGAAACAAAGAGCTTGATTAACCCAGACATTGCACCGTGGCAAGTAAGCAGTTCCTTCGAAATTGACACGCTTGTTGGAAACGATTTCGTGAAAGGCAATGCCTACGCCCTGCTGAGCACAGACGGTGTCTTCGATAAGCCTTTTGTTTTTGTTGAAGGAATTGACTTCGGGACTGATCATCTTCCAACAAGAAACGGAACGTTCGGATGGGATGCGTTTTCTTCTGGTTCTGCAACCGGACAGTATGCTATGCTGCAATTGATGCCCTATTGGATAGACACGCTGCAACAGCATGGATATGATTTAGTGCTTGTCGATTTTTACGACGGAGCGCGCGACATTCGAGAAAATGCAGCACTCGTTGAAAAAATCATTCACCTCTGCAACGCACATAAGAGCAGCAACGAAAGCATTGTGGTTGCCGGTGCAAGTATGGGTGGACTAATTTCTCGCTATGCGCTCCGCAACATGGAGCTTCAGAATAAACCTCACTGCACAAGACTCTACATAAGCCTCGACGCGCCCCATTTAGGTGCCTACATTCCAATGAGTCTTCAATCTGCGCTCTACTTTATGGCGCCTTATAGTTCTGCCGCGCACAGCTTCGTGTACGACAAACTACAACGTCCGGCAGCACAACAATTACTCTTCTACCAATGGGGTGTGCCTGATCCGCTTCTTCCAACCAACTTCTTGAACTTTCAATCTGAGCTCAACAACATGGGGCTTCCCAAAAATTGCAGAAACATTGCTGTAGCCAATGGGAATAAAAACGGAATTGGACTTTCTACCAACATCACAGAACCCTTATTAACTGAATCGTGCAACGCATCGAACCTCGTTGGCGGAGATGAATTCAGATTGAAGTTTTTTCCGCTACCCGGTTCGAACGACTATGTTGAAAATACAAGCACGCACAGAGTTGTTGCCGACTTAAGACTCACTGAAGTCGACCTCGATTTTTTAAGCATTTCCATTTCGCAATACAGCGCTAGACCAATGGTTTCGGTGAACGCACTTCCGTTCGACTACTCGTGCGGAGGATACTCTTCTTCCATCAAAGAGTTTGTAGACGCGATCAACGAAACCGCTGCGTTCAACAGTGCGTGTGGCACCATCAACACCGATCAGTTCGAATTGTATCACAACTTCGTTCCAACTACAAGTGCCCTGCATTGCAATGTTAACGAACCTTTCACTGCAATAAATGAAGAAGAAATTCCATTTGACAATTGGTATGCCCCTTCAGGAAACAATCAACCACACTCTGGAATCAACTACGCAAACCTTGCCTTCCTCGCGCAAGAAGTATTCGCAGATGAGCTACCGAATGGACATTCGGTTTTTAGAATGAATGTCGAAAACGGATTGAACTTCAATTTTGGAAATTCCGGTTTGCAAGTTCTTCCTTCAACAACCATTGAAAACAATTCCGTAGTGAGCATTGGTGCACTGGGCGAAAGCCATTCTTCCCTGAACAGCCTTGTCTTTCCTGGCGATGAAGTAAACATTGAAACAGGCATTGACTGTGGACAAGGAAGCATTGACATTCGTGAAGGAGGAAGTCTTCAAATTGGAGATGCAACAGGCACAGTGAACGCTTCACTGTATGTTCAGGAAACAACAACCATTAATCTTCAAGACAACGGAACGTTAATCATTCATCCGCATGGCCAACTCATTCTAGAAAACAATTCAACCTTAAACCTACTCGGAGGAACACTTCAAGTGGAAGGCAAAGTTGTGCTTCTTCCAGGAGGAAAAATCGTTTTCTCTTCAGGAGAAGTAGTCTTAAACAACACAGACGCTTCCATTGAATTTCGTGGCGGACAGCTTCACTTAAACGCACAATCCGATTTCAATGTTGAGGCCATTCAAGGAGGGTTCGATGTGTATTCTTCTTGGAATGAAACAGACGTAATCTTCGCGTCGGGAAGTCGCATGCATGTTGAAGGAATCGGTTCTGACAACACGCTGTTGCGCATACATGAAGGCGCTATGTTCAACGAGGCCGGAACCGCCAATTACATCCGATTTGAACATGGAAAAATTGAACTTGACGAAAACGCAACGCTGCTTTCCCACCAACGAATGTTCTTCAACAACATAGAAATCATCGGTGCTGAAAATGCATTGTGTCAAGTCGACTACAACAGCCTTTCCTTTTTAAACTCTTCTTCCAACAATTGCAGAATAAAAAGCAACTACGGAAAACTGTCTGCTGTGAATTCCGATTTCGTAAACAACAACGCTATCAGCGTTCGTTATGGAAACTACAATTTCGAAGAATGTCTATTCAATGC
>JBEIFO010000195.1:0-4578 GCA_040382375.1 Crocinitomicaceae bacterium | reverse complement strand
TGAACAAGAAAGTAGTTTTTGGCAAACCGGTTATTTGAGAGAAAATCCTGCGAACAGTTACGTAGGAACCATTAATGTCTACAACTTCCTTTCAGACTCTTTTCGTTACGACAGAACCGCTGACGTTGGCTATTTGTTGGCACGTGTTTTCATAAACAAAGAAAACCATTTTGTGGTTCAAGGAAAGAAGCAACTGGGAATCATGTTCAACGACATCGTAGCTTCTAACTTCGATGCCGCAAGCCAAATAAGATTTGTTGATCAAGTGGTGCTTTACGCATTGAACTTCGATTTACTTATCCCTCCCTATGAAAATCTCCATCAGATTACAGTTGAAGAAATGCAAGACATTAATCACAGTGGTAGTTTAGCTACGGGAAAAAGAATGGGATTTCAGTTTAGTAATATAAAATAAGATAGCCCTCTTATTGTCTGGCTCTTCTCTAATACCATCTAAACACGACAACGGGAAGATCTTTTGATAAGGCTTGAACCTTTTTACTCGGGTATAAGAACATGGAACCTTCTTTCATTCGCATGGACTGACTTTCGCCCGTGCTTATTTCAATTAAACGTTGGTCTTTGTTCTTCATTCCCCATGGTAATGCAATTTCAGATGGAGCTTGCTCGCCTTCTTTCAACAACACAAATGCGTATTGCTCGCCCTTCTTTCCTTCAACAAAATAAATATTGTCTTTTTGAAAATTAGTAATGCTCCGCGTGCCATAAATAGCCTGTGAATGAACACTCGTCCACTCGCCTATTTCTTTCAACGTGCTGCTCACCTCTTCCGGAAAAACACCTGATGCTGTTGGACCAACACCCAATAATAAATTTCCACCTTTGGCTATTACTTCAACCAACTTATGAATGACCTCGCGTGAAGATTTGTATTTGTCATTAGCAACGTATCCCCATGCATTACCCAATGTCATGCATGTCTCCCAAGGATAATCCAATCTTCCTTCCGGAATGCGCTGTTCTGGCGTTCTGTAGTTCTCATATTCTCCATGCACTGTTCTGTCTACGACCAATGTTCCCGGATTGTTCTTACGTGCTATTTCAGCCAAGCGCGGCACATTTACATCTTGACTCCATGCTGGAATTGGACATTGCCATGAAATGACTTCATCATTCACGGTTTCCAATGGACGCACCCACCCACCATCTAACCACAGCATATCTACCCTTCCATATTCAGAAGTTAATTCTGAAATCTGATTTGCTGTGTAATTCTGAAAACGCTTCCACTGATCGGGGAATTTCCGAATGTCGTAATTGTTGTTACGCTCACCGGTTGCGAAGGCATGCCACCAATAATAATCGGAATGCCAATCGGGCTTCGAAAAATAAGCACCGATGAAAAAATCTTCATTTCGAAATGCTGAGAACACTTCCTTGGCGACATTGGATTTTGGATTTGATTTGAAAGGACCGTTCGTGATTTTAAAATCGGAATATTTGCTATCGAACATGCAAAACCCATCGTGGTGCTTCGTTGTAAAAACCAAATACTTCATACCCGCATTCTTCGCTGAAGAAGCCCAAGCTTCCGGATTGAATTGCGTTGGATTGAATTCCTTCGCTAAACCAAAATACCACTTCTTGTAGTCCTCGTAATTTAAAGCGGTGTCTCTTCCAACCCAATCTTCGTTGCAAATAGACCAAGACTCTACAATACCAGGTACCGCATAAATTCCCCAATGTATAATAATTCCAAATTTCAGATCGCGCCAATGTTCTAAGTTCTCACGAACCGAAGGATCATTCGGGTAGGTGTATGCTGGCGAGGGTTGAGACCATGCAATAGAAGTAAAAATCAAAAACAGAAACACCCCAATATTCTTCATTCCAATATCAATCTAAATAAATATTGCACACACTGCAATGACTGTCCAAGGGATCGTAACATTATCATATCCTTTTGCTGAAAAGGCCTCAGCCAAGGTACTTGAAACTGCTATCGTAAGAATTAACCACACATGAGCAGAAGTCATATTTCCACCTAAAAAATAAACCGACAAGATTGTGCTTACTAATAAAAAAGAAAGCGAACCTGCCACACTCTTTTTCTGATTTCCAACAGCATAAGGCTTCCACGGCCAGCGCTTACCAACAAGGGCAGCTGCAGGATCGGCCAATGCCATAATTAAAATTGGCAGATAAAAGAATAAGTTATTTCCCTTCCAAACACTCGCTAAAAAAGAGGTGTAAACTGCCAAAGGATAACACAAGCTTCCAACCGTATCTCTATCTACGGCATTAATCGATTTCAAAAAATTGAATTTGATACTTGTTGAAAGTAAAATCGCGAAGGTTGCGCAAAGCACCAAGACCCACCAATGATTGCTGAGCATAGCTGGAAATAATAGCGTCAGAAAACCAGTTCCAACGTGCGACCATTTCCGAGTGAGTTCAGCTTTCACTTTGAACACATGATAGAATAATTCTCCGCATGCGAACAAGACTAAAAAGGACGTGGAAAGTAAAATTGTATTTGTTAAATCTCTTCCTAAAACAGTGTATAGTGTTTCCATATTCAAAAATGAAAAAAGTATGCTACAAAAGACAAGACCGTCCAAACCGCAAGAAAGCTATCGAATCGATCAAGCACTCCACCGTGTCCCGGAATGATTTCACTGAAATCTTTCTTACCTGAAAACCGCTTCAACCAACTGGCAAGCAAATCTCCGTATAGACCAACCACCGCCATAGCTATTCCAATTAAAAATAAAAATTCTCCTTCCAAAATCCACCATGTTGTGAAACCCATAACCAAAGCGCCACCTATGAAACCGCTTCGAGTTTTATTTGGACTCATGCTCGGTGCAAGTGCTTTGCCTTTAACTAATTCTCCGACGGTTTGTGAAAAACCATCGAAAACCACAATTAAAAAGAAAACAGGTAAAAGTAATTCTCGCAATTCATAAGAGAGACCAACACCCATTAAAACGAATGAATATACTATGGCAGAAATAACTTTCACTCGAGCCAATGCTATTTCTTTCCAACTGGAAACTACTTCGTAGGCACCAATTAAAGTAATGATGCAAATGAGCGCAAAGGCAATGTCTACGCCATATTTCATGCAAACAACCAAGACACTTACCAAAACCAAATAAACAAAAAATTTCAACCACAATCGCTTTCGCGCAGCAGTATCTTTCTTCTTCGAAATAATATAAAAACCTATTCCAGTGATTAAATAATAAGACAACAGAATAGCGGCAACTTGAAGGAAATCATATGTTAGAAAAATCTTCATTCTATTTCTTTCTTCCCAACTTTTGGTGTGCACTTGTAAAATGTCCCACAGACAATGCTGCAGCAATACTTAACTCCCCTGATAAAACTACCGCTGCACAAATCTCAGCAAACTTCCTTGCCTTATCCGCGCCATAGCAATCCATCATTTCTAAACATTCTCTTTGAGTTGGTAATCCTGTTCCACCGCCCACAGTTCCAACAATTAGATTGGGTAAGGTAACAGCTGCGTATAATCCACCATCTTCTGTTACTTCCATGCGTGTAATTCCAACAGAAGCTTCGCTCACACATGCGGCATCTTGACCCGTTGCTATAAACAAAGCCGCTAATCCATTCGCGTAATGTCCTTGCGCACCAATGCTTCCCGTCTGAATGGCCCCAACCGTAGAGGCCTGCCAATATTCAGCCATCTTCGCTGGAGTTGTTTTCAATACTTGATTCACAATATCATAACTCATCTCTATTTCAGCGCTCACCTTCTTTCCGCGAACGTGAATGAAAGATATGGCGGTGGCTTTTTTATCTCCTGAAAAATTTCCTTCGATATACCAAGTCTTCGGTTGAATTGGTGCGTTTTCAATTAGCCATTTACAAATCGCATCCGTACAAATGGTAACCATATTTTGTCCGCTTGCATCACCAGTAAAGTAACCGAACGTAATAATTAATTGATTTCCTTCGATGTTAGAAGAGATGTCTTCTAGCTTCGCAAATCTGCTGGTGGCAGCGACAATCTCATGCATTTTTGCCTCTTGTCCTAAAGCCCAAACCACAAAGGTTCCCAAATCGGCAATATCATTAAAGCGAAACAGTGGAGCCCTGGAAACGTTTTCAGTTAAGCACACCGAGCGAATTCCTCCGGCCAAAAAAGTCGCTTTTGCCCCACGCTGATAACTAGCAATAAGAGCTCCTTCACTGGTAGCCAGAGGTACAAAGAAATCGCCGTGCGCAGAGGTTCCAACAACACGAAGGGGGCCTATTACTCCGGTAGGCACTTGACTCATACCAATGTAATTTTCAATATTGCCTTCCAACGTTGATACATCTTCAAACTTAGATTTTCCGCTTAATGTAGCTAACTCAGCACCTGTTATTCGCTTTAAAAAATCCAATCGATCTTGCTGAAATTCCGCGCTGAACATTTCACGTGTTGGCATTTGCTCATGTTCTTTGCTCTCGAATGGACGTTCTTTCAGCTTTTTCAAAAGCGAATTAATTTCTTGAATTGAATTAATTCTCCAAAGTGCTTTCAAAGATTTTTCGTAAGGATAGGACATATTAAAATTTCTTGTTGGTGTGTTTCGCTGTTCT
>JBEIFO010000194.1:0-4579 GCA_040382375.1 Crocinitomicaceae bacterium | reverse complement strand
TACACCCCGGTGAAGGTCAAATTCGATTTAAGTAAAACCTCTTCAGAGCGAAGAAAGAAGGTGGTAGTTGTTCAAGGCGAAGGTGCAAATAGAAAGTCAATAGGCGGGTCTGTTGAAGGCACCAACATTGTAGCAACGGCCTCTTCTTTGGGAGTATTCTCGTATGCCACCGATAATGAATCGCCGAGCATAGATTTCGTTAGTCAGAGTGTACCAAAGAGCGGGGCGAAGGGTAACATTAAACTTACAGTGCGTGACGGGTTAAGCGGAATTTCAACCATTCGTCCAACCCTTGATAATAAATGGTTGTATTACGAGTACGATGCGAAGAACAACGCGGTATTTGTTGAGTTACCTGCATCAATGAGTGACGGCTTGCCACACAAGTTCAATCTCAAGGTGATTGATAAAGTTGGAAATGAATTCAGTTTTAAAAAGTCTTTTAACTAAAGAAATTTTTTGGGAGGTCTAACCACTCCAATGCAGAACCGTGCATAATGTTTTCTAAATCGGATTGTTCCAATTGCATTTCTTCAATGAATTGTCCTATGTGTAAATCTCCTAGCGGAAATGGATAGTCGGTTCCCAATGCAATTTTTTTCGTCGACTGCTTCGTCATAATGTAGCGAAGCAAATCAGCATCGTGCGTGGCACTGTCGATCCAAAATTTATTCAAGTAATGACTGGGAGCAACGTTGTTATCTAAGGCCACAAGATCTGGTCTGCAATTGAATCCGTGTTCAA
Organism: Crocinitomicaceae bacterium; assembly: GCA_040382375.1. Taxonomy (GTDB): domain Bacteria; phylum Bacteroidota; class Bacteroidia; order Flavobacteriales_D; family Sanyastnellaceae; genus CAIZGX01. Next base: position 3,835 of record JBEIFO010000194.1, on the reverse strand, counting down.
TTCTTCCCAATGTCGGAATGAAAGAACCTCCGGCGTGTGCAAACAAAAAACGAAGCTTTGGAAATTTTTCAATCACGCCTGAAAATATCAATGAACAGATAGCGCGAGTTGTTTCCGCGGGCATGCCCACCAACCAAGGTAGCCAATATTTCTTCATGTCGTTTTCGCCCATCATCTCCCACGGGTGAACCATGACGCACATGCTTAAGTCTTCGCAAGCTTTCCAAAGTGGAAGAAATTTTTCGTCGCTAAGATTAACACCATTGATATTCGATCCAATTTGAATTCCACGAAAACCTATTTTCTTCGCACGTTCCAATTCAACAATAGCCATTGGAATGTCGTTCATGGGAAGCGTAGCTAAACCCACATAGTTTTTCGGATGCTCTTCCACAATCATTGCAATATGATCATTTAGAAACTCAGAAACTTTGCGGGTATGTTCGGGCTTCGCCCAATACGAAAACAACACGGGAATGGTACAAACCACTTGAACTTGCGTGTTGTATTTCGCGTATTCATCGATGCGTAAAATGGGATCCCAGCAATTCGATTCTATCTCGCGAAAGAACTGATCGCCTTGCATCATGCGCGCAAAGCCACTTCTGTGGTGGTCGAGGTGAATGAATTTTCCATAACCGAACTCCTTACTCCAATTGGGTAAGTGATCGGGCATAATGTGGGTGTGGGTGTCTATTTTTAGCACGGCGGTTTTTCGTGAAGCGAAGTTAACGCTTTCTTTTATTCTTTTTTTACTCGGCGTAAATCGAGCATGTTTACTGAATTCGTTGGAAAGTTCTTGATGTTCGAACGAATGAAGTGCATGACTTGGTCGTAGTAAAGCGGAATAATCGGCGTTTCGGAATGAATTATTTGTTCAAGTTGTTTACTATAGATTAACGTGCTATCGGTTGAATTCGTTTTTCCCATTCTCGAATAGATTTTATCGTATTCAGGATTGCTGAAGTGCGTGTAATTCGGTCCGTTTGGGGTAAATCGCGAAGTGGTGAAGACGGAATAAAAGTTTTCAGGATGCGCGTAATCGGCTAACCAACTTTTTCTAAAAACAGAAAGCTGGCATTTCGAAGCTTGATCGCGAAAAGCAGCTCCTTGTAATTGTTGAATTTCACATGGAATGCCAATTTGTTGCCATTCATGTTGAATGTATTCCATGAGGTCGGCGTAGTCACTCGTAGTATTCAATACAATAGTTGGAAGATTTTTTCCATTGGGAAATCCTGCTTCTGCCAATAATTCGAGCGCTTGTTTTTTGTTGAAGGAAATGAGCTGTTCCGTATTTAAGTTTTTCGCGGCAGCAGGAGAACAGAATCCGAAGTCAGCTGGAATAACGGTGTTGTTGCGCAAATGCTTCACCATATCTTTTTTATTTATGGAAAGGTGAAGGGCCATTCTTACTCGAGGGTCGAGCAATGCTTTGTTCGCTTGAAGGGACGGGTCTACAACGAATCCGAGATAGTCTGTTTTAATGAAAGGAGTTTTTTGCAAGTACAACTGAGAGCTGTATGCGCTCGATAAATTCCCATTCGGATCTAGTAATTCATCCTTGAACGCATTGTGAATGCCACTCATGAAATCGTACTTGCCTTGAAGCAATCCTTGGTACTCAGCGGACATGTCTTTCACGAAATCTATTTTCACAGCATCTAAGTAGGGAAGCGCATTTCCGGATTCATCTTTCAAATAGTAATTCGGGTTTTTATGAAAAACGAGCGCAACGTTTTCATACCAGAATGCAAATTGAAAGGGTCCGCATCCAACGGGATGATTTCGAAAATCGGTTCCGTACATTTCAAGAGCTTCGTGAGGAACAATGTTGGCGTACTGTGTGGTTAGCAAGCCGAGGAACGGAGCGAATGGTTCTTTAAGTTGAATAATGAATGTTGAATCATTCGGCGCAGAGAATCCGTTTTCAATTACTTTTTCGAAAATCCATTTGCCTGGAGAAGCAACAGTGTTGTCTAATATTCTATTGAAGGAATAAACGACATCTGCGGCCACAACTTTTCTTCCTTGCTCTGAAGGGAAGCATCTGTTGTTGTGGAAACGCACGTCATTGCGAAGTGTAAAGGTGTATGACAGAAGATCTTCGGAAATTGAGAATGATTTTGCAACAGAGGGAACAATTTGAAGAGAATCATTCAATTCAACCAATCCATCGAAGAGTTGATTGGTGGCCCACATGATTTCAAGGTCACGGGCAAAAGCTGGGTCAAGTGAGGTTATTCCGTTGCTTTCGTTGTAACAAAAAACATTTTTATTGTCACTGCGTTTCGTTCCGCAAGAGACAAAAAGGAAGAGAACAGCTAGGCTTCCGAAAAATATGTTTCCGTTAAATTTCATTCAAACAAAAATAGAGTAGGTGGAAGTAGAATTGTTCTGTTCTACTTTTGAGTTATGAAAAAATTAAGTGTGTTATTCTTCATAGCATTGATGGTATCGTGTAAAACAACTAAACTGGATTACAATGAGTATTCCGATGCTGCTGCTAAAGCTAAGTTTGATTTAATGAGTTACAACGTTGAAAATTTATTCGACACCATTGATGATCCGAATAAAGCGGATGAAGATTTTACACCAACTGGAAAGTTGCAGTGGAACACTGCGAAGTATTACGAGCACTTGAATCATACCGTTGATGCGATTACCAACAAGGGAACAAACTTTCCAGCTATTGTTGGATTAATTGAAGTTGAGAACGGAACAGTCTTGAACGATTTGGTGAACACATCTTTTCTAAAAGGAAAAGGATACCAAGTTGTTTGGTATGAAGGTCCAGATGAACGAGGAATTGATGTTGCATTAATTTATGATTCGAAGAGAGTTGCAATTGTTGGAAGCAAACCTATTCCTGTTGTTTTAGAAAGTGTGTCAGACCCAAACACAAGAGACATTCTTAAAGTCTCTGTTAAAGTGGGAAGTGAAGATTTTCATTTGTTCGTGAACCACTGGCCTTCTCGCAGAGGTGGGCAAGATGAATCTGAAATGCATCGCATAAAAGCTGCGAGTGTTTTAAGAAAAGAAGTCGATCAGATTCTTTCAGTAAATCCGAAGGCGAATATTATTTGCATGGGAGACTTCAATGATTTCCCTTCGAACAAAAGTGTACACGATGTTTTACAAGCGGGTGTATCGAATGAACATTCGGTATTGTTCAATATGATGTCAGATTTCGAAGCGTTGAAAAAGGGAACACATTTTTACAAAGGAGAGTGGAGCCCGCTAGATCAGTTTATAGTGAGTTATGGAATGTTCGATAACAAGTGTGTTTCTGCGAATTCTTTTGAAGTGGTGTCTTATGATTTTTTATATTACACATCAAAGGATGGAGTGAAGTCGCCAGCCAGAGCTTATGTGGGTGATTCATACAAGGGAGGGTACAGTGATCACCTGCCCATTCTTGTGCATGTGAATTAATTCGAAAGAAAAATATTGAGCAAATAAAAAAGCCGTCTCGCAAGAAACGGCTTTTTTAATGTTTTGAAGTAGAATATTATTTCTTCTTCGCAGCTTTCTTAGGAGCAGCTTTTTTAGCAGCGGCTTTCTTAGGAGCAGCAGCTTTTTTAGCAACGGCTTTCTTAGGAGCAGCAGCTTTTTTAGCAACAGCTTTCTTAGGAGCAGCAGCTTTTTTAGCAACGGCTTTCTTAGGAGCAGCAGCTTTTTTAGCAACGGCTTTCTTAGGAGCAGCAGCTTTTTTAGCTACAGCTTTCTTAGGAGCAGCAGCTTTTTTAGCTACAGCCTTCTTAGGAGCGGCAGCTTTTTTTGGAGCGGCAGCTTTCTTAGGAGCAGCAGCTTTTTTAGCTACAGCCTTCTTAGG
>JBEIFO010000193.1:0-4607 GCA_040382375.1 Crocinitomicaceae bacterium | reverse complement strand
TCGTAGTAATGCATGAGCAATGTTAACCACTCGTTTTTGTCACCAGTCTCAATCGCTTCAATGGATTTTTTATTCGCTTCAAGTCCCATGCGCTTGGTAAGAAGTTGTGTTTTTTCAATGAGTTCGTCGTTTGAAAAACAGCCGTAGTTTTCCATTAGAAAGTCAAATCTATTTTTGAAGCTGGGTTGAATTTCAATGCGCGGAGCAATGACGATTTTGTCGAACAGAGGATCTGGAATTCTTATTTTCCCAATGAGCCGACTCTCGTTTTCGTACCAAACAGGAAGCTCTTTTTTCAATTCGAAAAATAATGCGTGTGCTAATTTGTTTTCGAAGTGCTCTTGCGTGGGTTGTGCGGGTTGCCCGAGAGCGCCGAAGGCAGAGCCTTTGTGATGAGCGAGTCCTTCTAAATCAATGACAGCTTCTCCCGCTTCATGCAGACCGAATAAACGTTCGGTTTTTTGTGAACCTGTTTTTCCTGACATGACAATCAGCTGATGTGGACGAGTGAATTTCTCTAAACACCAATTGCGGTAGCGCTTGTAGCCGTCTTTCAAACGCAAGACTTCAACGCCTTCTTTCGACAGTAGGTCGCTGAAAATTTGACTGCGCATGCCACCACGCGCACAATAGACAACAATTTTATTTTCTTTAACGTGTTTTTTTGCTTCAGCAATAAGCTGAGCAAACAAAGGAGATACAAGTTTGTATCCCAGTTCTTCAGCAGAATCTTTTCCTTCTTGTTTGTAGGATGTGCCAACGAGAATACGGTGTTCGTTGTTGAGAATAGGAATATTAATGGAGCCAATAACATGTCCATCTTCGAACTCACCTTCACTTCGAACATCAATCCAATTCAATTCAGAGAATGGAAGTTCGTTGTCTTCTAGCGGAAAGAGGGTGTGACTCATTTATCTACTAAAATGTAATCAAGGGTTCGTTGGTCAATGTTTCCGTCTACTACAAGAATTTTAATTTGGTCGCCCAATCTAAATTCGTATTTGCGCTTCAGTCCGCGTACCACGTATTCTTCAGGAGAGAAGGTGTATTGGTCGCCAGTCATTGTGTCCAGTGGAATCAATCCTTCGCAGCGTGTTTCGTTCACTTCCGCATACATACCCCAGTTTGCCAAACCAGAAATAGTAGCTTCGAATATTTGTCCTTTGCGCTCAAGCATGTACTCCACTTGTTTGAACTTGATGCTTGCGCGTTCCGCTTCAGCAGCGCGTTTCTCCATGGCTGAAGAATGTTGGCAGTGAAGTTCGTATTCATTTTCATTCACCGGATTACCTTGATCGAGGTAATGTTGCAACAAGCGGTGCACCATCACATCTGGGAATCTTCGAATGGGTGAAGTAAAGTGTGTGTAGTAATCGAATGCCAATCCGAAGTGTCCAATGTTATGCGTGCTGTAGACCGCTTTCGCCATGCTGCGAACAGCCATGGTGCGCACAGAAGACTCTTCGGGTTGACCTTCCACCAATTCAATAATTGCTTTGATTTCGCTTTGTTCTTCGCAGCGAACAACTTTCGGAAGTTTATATCCCAAATGTTTTAAGAACGTTTTCAGGGAAGCCATTTTCTCTGGACTTGGTTCGTCGTGCACGCGATAAACAAACGGCAATACCATTCCGTTTTTCGGATGACCAATGTAGAAGGCTACTTCACGATTCGCAAGCAACATGAAGTCTTCAATCAATTGATTGGAGTCTTTCATTTTCTTAATGAAAACGCCAACAGGTTTTCCTTTTTCATCGAGTTGAAATTTCACTTCTTCCGAATTGAAATCAATACTTCCCGCAGCATAGCGCTTGGCACGAAGTTTCTTCGCGAGTTGATTGAGGTGAAGAATCTCATCTGCGAAATCTCCGCCTTTTCCTTCAATGCGCTCTTGTGCTTCTTCGTAAGTGAATCTTCTGTCGGAATGAATAACAGTGCGTCCGAACCAGCGATTCAAGACATCTCCGTTTTCATTCATTTCGAACACCGCACTGAAACACAATTTGTCTTCATTCGGACGAAGTGAGCAGAGGAAGTTCGAAAGTTTTTCCGGAAGCATAGGAATGGTGCGGTCTACCAAATAAATACTGGTAGCGCGAAGCGTAGCTTCTTTGTCTATGAGTGAATTCGGTTGAACGTAATGACTCACGTCTGCAATGTGCACACCGACTTCTAAATTTCCATTTGGAAGTTTGTGATACGAAAGCGCATCATCGAAATCTTTCGCGTCGAAAGGGTCAATGGTGAAGGTTGGAATACCGCGCATGTCGCGACGTTTAGCAATTTCTTCTTTTGTAATTTCTGAAGGAATGGCTTCAGCTTCGAGGTGAACACTTTCAGGAAATTCTGTTGGAAGGTCGAACTCTAAAATAATCGCGTTCATTTCCACCAAATGCGAGCCGGGCTGTCCGAGCACTTGGGTAACTTTTCCAATGGGCTTGTGCTCGGGGTTGTCCCACGAGATCATTTCAACCGCTACTTTGTCGTTTTGAACGGCACCGTTCAATTCATCTTTCGGAATGAAAAAATCGACGTGTATTTTTTTGTCGGAAGGAAGGAGGAAGGCGTGCTCTTTATAACGCTCAATGGTTCCAACGTATAATTTTTTTCTACGTTCGACTACGCGAACAATATTGCCCGAAGGTCTTCTCTTGCGAGGAATGAGTTGAAGTTCCACGAGGTCGCCATTCAAAGCGAATCCCGTTCTTCCTTTTTCAATTTCTACATCGTCCTCAATTCCGGGAACGGTCACATATCCTTTTCCATACCGATTAATTTCAATAGTCCCTTGAACGAGGTTCTTCGGTGCGTCCTTCAAAATATATTTTCCGCGTTCAACTTCTCTTAATGTTCCGTTGTCAGCTTCTTCCATGAGTATTTCATAGATAAGTGTGCGCACGCCTGCATCTGCAATTCCAAGGGCTGCACTCACTTGTTTGTGATTCACAGCGGTCTCCGGAGCGCGTTCAAAGAGGTCAATGACTTCCTTTCTTAAGTCGCGTTTAAAATTTCCGAATTTGTTTTTTTTCTTTACCATAATATTCTTCCGAAAGGTAAACATTCAAAAATGAAGTTGTGGGTATTTCCTGTTATTTTTGGAATATGAATAACTCAACGTATGACATGCGCTTGTTGGAACGCGATGAATTGAATGTGGTGAAGGCATTGGCGCACGACATTTGGCCGCGAGTTTACGATTACATGATTTCCCAGGAGCAGATCACTTATATGCTTTCGTTGATGTATGATTTAGATCAATTGAAACAACAATGGTTGGAAGGGGTGAAGTTTGTTTTGTTGGAGGTGGAAGGTATTTCTCAAGGATTTGCAGCATTCGAGGAAAAGGAGAATTGTGTCTTCCTTCACAAATTGTATTTACGTCCGGAAATGCAGGGTCAGGGCTTCGGAAAGAAGATGCTTCAAGCAGCCATTGACTTTGCTGTCGATTCCAAAAAAGACTTTATTGAGTTAACCGTTAATCGCAACAACAAATCGCTTGATTTTTATTTGCGCAATGGATTTCAGATTAAAGAAGAAAAAGATTTTGACATCGGAGGCGGATATTTCATGAACGATTATATCCTCTCGCTTGCCGTCATCGCATAGCGTCATCACGCAGTGTCATCACGCAGTGTCATCCACGAAGTGGTCATCCCATCGGGTCATCACCAAAGGTGTCATCCCATCGGGTCATCACGCAGTGTCATTTTGTTAACATTATGTTCATATCCAAGCCACTGAGCAGTAGTATTTTCGTTGTCGAATAACTTCAACCTAAACCGTCCGTTTTATGAAACAATTTTTATCAAAATTTTCAAGCTTATTGAGTTTGTTAGTTTGTGTGCTGTTTGCAACAACTGTAAATGCTCAAACTAATCCTTCTCCGCAGGGGATGCCCTATACGCAGAACTTCAGTGCTTACACGGGTTCGACAGCAGCTTATTTAGCTGGATGGCAGGGATGGACTATAACGGGGTCTACATCAACTGCATTTCCAACCGCTGTTCCAACCGCTAATAAGGCTCAAACAACAGGCTCGAATGCTAGTAATGCCAATGGAGTCTTCGATTTCAGCGGGAAAATAGGACTTTTGAATTCGGGGAGCGTAATGAATAGTTTTTGTCTATCAATAAGTACGGCAGGTTATACCGCTGTCCAAGTTTCTTATGTTGCAGCAACTCAGAGAACCCTACCAGCCGAAAGAATAGGTGCCATTGGCTTGCAATACCGAATTGGAACCTCAGGAACATTTCAAGATGTTGGAACCGCTTATCAGAATATAAATACCACTGCAAATAATGCAGGAACTGGTTCGATAAACCCGAGCACAATAACAGTGAATCTGCCGGCTTCTTGCGATAATTTGGCCGAAGTTCAGTTGCGTTGGGTTTACAAAGATGTTTCAGGCGGAGGCGGTCGTCCGGGTTTTTCTGTTGATGATGTTTCCGTTACCGGAACAGTTTACATTGCTCCGAGTATTACTTACACCACCACGCCCTCTCCTTTAGACATGTTTTCTACCAATCAAGGTGCGCCTTCTGCGGTTCAGTCTATTTTTGTGAGTGGAGTTGGGCTACAAGGTAATGTTACCATTACTGCTCCATTAG
>JBEIFO010000192.1:0-4625 GCA_040382375.1 Crocinitomicaceae bacterium | reverse complement strand
GTTTGGTTTCTAATGTGAAAAGAATGTCCGAAGGACGAATGTTGCAAGCAACGAATGTGCATGCACGAATGTCTTCGACGATTTTTATTTAAGGGAAGATTTAGTTAAAGTTAAATTCAATGATATGAAAGCAAAATTTTTATTTTTAATGTTTGTTGTTGCAGCAGGATCAATAGCGGCACAAAAGGAAGAGCGGTCTTCGAAGCAATTGAAAATCGTGGTTGAAGGAAGCGCGGTGAAGGATACTACGATTAAAGGAAATCAAGATGATACGCTGCACATTCGATTAGGCGATATGAAGATTGATATCTATCCCGATTCAACCTCGAGACTTATAACAACAGATAAAAAGTGTAAATCGCTTCCGATAGAAGATTTTCCTTGGTATGGATTCGAAGGTTTTCGCTTCGGTTTCTTGACGTTTATGGATGCGAATCAAAATTCGTATGAGCCCGAGTGGCTGCAAAATCAGGGAAGAAGGAACTCCAGTGGATACATTGGAATGAATGTCGTAAACACGTCTTTTGAATTGATTGAAGATAGATTTCGTCTAGGCACGGGATTAGGATTTAATTGGGAGACCATTGCCATCAATCGAAATTTAAGGCTAGCAGAGGCAGATACATTTGGATTTCAAACAGGGAGTTTCCCAGTGAGCGATGTGGCAACATTGAATTCAACTTATATCACAGTGCCTTTGGTTTTTCAATACAATGCGAAAGTAACTGAACAAGACCGAGAAGATCTTTGGATGAATCAAGAGCGCAATATTTTTCACATGTCATTCGGTGTCATTGGCGGTTATCTAGTAGGCTCGAATGCTCTGTATAAATGGAAGGAAAACGGTGACAAACGCAAGCAGCGGGTGGCAGGGGATTTTGGCCTGAATGAATACATGATAAACTTGTATACTGAAATAGGCTTTACAAGCAGTTTGTCATTTTTCTGGGAGTCTGCATTGCTGCCAAAATTTTCCAGCGGAGATGGTCCGGAAATTTCTTCAAATGCCTTCGGGATTAAGTTGAACTTCTAGCAAGTGGTTTTGGTTAAGTAGAGGTATACAACGAAGAAGGCTCGTAACGGCGAGCTTTCTTTTATTTGAATAACTCAGGAGTGAAAGGTTCTAATTCCCATTGGAATTCGGCATACTTGTCTACACGACAATCGCAAACCAATGTTGGAAAGAGGTGAAGTTTACTTCGTTCAACAACAGCGAAAGAATACTTCGATTCAGAATCGTACGGACTTTCGAAAGTGAATAGTAACAATCCTCTTTCCTTGTTCACTCGTTTGATCGTTAAATAATATTCAAGCGATTTCTCAATGTCTTCATAATTGAATTGAAGAATGCGAAATTGAATTTCATTTTCATCTTCGTGCTCGATAGCCGCAATAGGCGAGCCTTCTGGACCATCGTAATACAAGTGCACAAAGGCAGAGTCGTTGAATACCCATGCATTTTCGAAGATTCCATCACAAGGGTCGTAGTAAACCAATTCGCCTTTGTATACCGTCAGGGGTATGTATGTTTCTTTCAAATCGAATTTGAAATTCCGAAAGAAAGAAACGGGAGGATAGTAAATGCTGTCTGAAGAAGTCCATACCGGAGGTTTCTGAAATTTTCCTGGAGGCAATATATAAACGGCATGTCCATTTTCCCAATTTTGAATGAAGAGGGTATCAGTTTGCGCGTTCAACGGAGCAATCAGATTACTCAGAAGAATAAAAATCAAGAATAGTTTTTTCATTGAAAGAGCTCTTGAATGCTAGTTCCCGAATCAACATTTCTGGAAGCGAGTCCAAAGGAAACTCCTACGCGAATTCCATATTGCTCATTGATGCTGGTTTGTTTGTATCTGTAATAAAGTCCAACCATGGGTGTGATGTACGAGGGGACATGTGATTTCAATTTGTAATGAATGCGCGCCACAGCACTGCAACTCATGCCAATATATTCCTGTGTGAAATCACCAGCCGAAAAATAGTCCATCCCCAACGGATTCAAAGAAAGGTGAAGCGCTTGTCCGTCTTGTCCCATATGCATTCCAACTCCTTCGGGTATGGCAAGGCAAATGAGTCCAAGGGTTGCAATACCCGGATAATTGCTATTCAACGCCAAAAGATAAGTCCCCAATAAAGTCGATACGGATGAGTGAAACACGAAGCTATGGTCTTTGCTCAAACCTAATTTAAAGCTATAGTTCAAGGTGAAACGATCTTTGAACGGCGCGTAGAAATCCGTTCCAATAGAGTAGACACTCGATTTGTTGTAAGTCAAATTTTCAAACGTAATTCCTCCGTACAAATCATTTTGACTTTGAGCGGGATTTGAAAAAAGGGTTATTATTCCAAAAAGAATAAGTAATCTGAAAAACTTCATTTTTCAAAAATAAGCCGAATGAATACATAATCTGATTAACTTGCATACCAAATTAAATTTCAATGAAACGTAAACATATTGTACTTCTTGGAGCGAGCTTATTGGTATTGAGTTCGAGCGCAATGGATCAAGGAGATAAAAAGAAAAAACCAAAAGACAAAGAGAAGAAGTCTACTGTTGTTCTAGCCAACGAAAACGATAGTTTGTCTTATGCAATTGGCGTGAGTATAGCCAATAACATTTCGACCAGCGGCATTGAAGGCCTAAATGAAAGCATTATGGGTCAAGCGGTATTGGATCATGCGAACAAAGCAAACCAACTTCCAAATGAAATGGTAGATCCATACATTCAAGGAATTTTAGCAAGAAGAGAATCTGAAAAAGCATCAAAAACAATGGAAAAGGAAACAACATTTTTAAAAGAGAACGGACAGAAGCCAGGAGTTATAACTACTGAGTCTGGATTGCAATACAAAATTATTCGTGAAGGAATTGGATTATCTCCAGACGACAATGATACCATTGTGGTTCACTACAAAGGGTCTTTAGTAGATGGAACAACGTTCGATAGTTCATACGATAGAAAAGAGCCAATTACCATTACAGCGGGACAAGTTATTCAAGGTTGGGGAGAAGGGTTGAAGTTGATGAAAGCGGGTGGACAATATGAGTTGTACATCCCACAGAACTTGGCTTACGGCGAGCAAGGTGCAGGTGGAGTAATTCCTCCGTTTGCAACACTTATTTTTGAAATGGAAGTATTAGAAATAAAACCAGCGAACTAAAAATTATGAAACGCTTAGCAATTTTCGTTACACTTTTGGCGCTTTGTTCGGTTTCCGCAGCGCAAAAGAAAAAAGGCAAGTCAGGGACTAAGGCCATGTTAACTCACGAAGACAGTTTATCCTATGCATTCGGTCTTTCGGTTATAGAGAATGCCAAGAGTGCTGGATTTGAAAACTTAACTAATGAGCTAATCATGCAAGCCATGATTGATAGCAAAGCAGGTAAGTCTAAATTGGACAAGGACAAAGCAACAGGTATCATTAATGCCGAAGTTCGTAAAAACTCTCAGAAGAAAAGTGACATGAATAAAAAGCGAGGAGAGGATTATCTTGTTGCGAATGGCAAAAAGCCAGGGGTTAAAACAACTTCAACAGGTTTGCAATACAAATCGAATGTTGAAGGTCAAGGTGTAATGCCCGACAAGAACGACAAGGTTACGGTGCATTATCATGGAACCACCATAGATGGAGTTGTTTTCGACAGCTCTGTAGATCGTGGCAAGCCGGCTACGTTCGGATTGAATCAGGTTATTCCAGGTTGGACTGAAGGCCTTCAATTGATGAAAGAAGGGTCGAAGTTCACCTTTTATATTCCACAAGGATTGGCTTACGGTTCTAGGGCTCAAGGGAAAATCGAGGCGTTTTCAACCTTGATTTTCGAAGTTGAATTGATTAAAGTTGAGAAGATAGATTAAGTATTCTTCTTTTGAATATATTGAACAGCACTCATCGGGTGCTGTTTTTTTTGGCAATTTCGGTTAATAGTATGCAAAGAAATTAGTACATTGCTTAACCTTTAAAGGTAGCAAAAGCAACTTATTGTATGTCTAAGCAGTCTTAAACTTGACCTACTAAACCAAAGCAATGAAAAGAGCAATATTAGCGACTTTAATTTTTTGTTTCTCTATAAGTTCTCTATTTGCACAATCTGATTGTGCTGTTGCTGCCCCTTTCTGCACCTCTACGGGAGTAACTTTTCCGGCAGAAACTGGAAATGGGGACGCTCCATTTGGTCCCGATTACGATTGTTTATTTACAACTCCGAATCCAGCCTGGTACTACTTGAATATCTCTCAATCTGGAAACATTAATATTACGTTGACGAACTCCAATTTGGTTGATGTCGATTTTATTTTATGGGGGCCATTCGCAAATCAAGCCTCCATGTGTACTGCTATTTTCAATGGAACAGCTGGGATTGAAGATTGTAGTTATGCTACCGATGCGACAGAGTATGTTGACATAACTGGGGCTATAGTTGGACAATGGTACATGTTCTTAATCACAAACTTCTCTGACGTGCCTACCGAAATTATTGCTACCCAAACAGGTGGTGGTGGTGCAACGAACTGCGCCATTCTTTGCACTTTCAACGGTATAACAGCTAATCCAACGGCTTGCGTGCAGGCTACGCAGCAATACAGTGTCAGTGGAACCGTAACAGTTACCGATCCTCCAAG
>JBEIFO010000191.1:0-4660 GCA_040382375.1 Crocinitomicaceae bacterium | reverse complement strand
TTCGAAATCGTAAAAAACTACGAGCCTATTATCGATGAAAATTCCTAACCCTTGAGCAGCCTTATTGTCGTGCTCATGAATCTTGGGCAACCCTGAATTAAATTCGTATTTCTGGTGATAAACGGGATGCCCAAATGGAATCTCAACAAAATCAGCATCGGGAAATACCTTCTTCATTTCCTTGCGAATGAACTTGTCTAATCCGTAGTTATCTGAAATGTGTAAGAAACCACCGCTAGACAAATAGAGTCTTAAGTTCTCGGCGTCAGCCGGGGAAAAAACCACATTCCCGTGTCCGGTCATGTGAACAAACGGATAGTTGAATAATTCCGAACTGCCCACCTCAACATAAGGCGTTTCCTTGGCAATGTTCATCTTCAACTCGTTATTCACAAAAGTAATTAAATTAGGCAAGCTGGTTGGGTTAGCGTAGTAGTCTCCGCCCCCTTTGTATTTCATAACAGCAATCTGATACGATTGGCTGAATGCCCCGATTGCCAAGATATTCAAACAAAAAATCAAAATACTTTTTTTCAAAAATTCCATATTCTAAATTGAATTAATCCAGTTTCGCATCATCTGCATTCCGTCTTTCGTTAGTACCGACTCCGGATGAAATTGAACAGCCATTAAAGGTAATACTTTGTGTTGAATTGCCATCACCAAACCACTCGTATTCCTTGCTATTACCTCGAACGAAGATGGAAGAAAATCATTGTCTATGACCCAACTGTGGTAATGTCCCACTTCAAATTGATTGGGTAATCCAGCAAACAAAACAGACTCTCCTGTTCTTTTCGCCTCTGAAGAAACACCGTGAAGAACCTGATCAAGATTCTTCAATTTCCCTCCGTCGTGAAGCGCCATAGCCTGACACCCCAGACAAATTCCTAAGATGGGAATTTGTTCCCAAAACGTTGCTATGAACTTCATTAAATCTCCTGATTCTTCAGGTAATCCGGGGCCTGGAGAAAGAACCACAGCATCGTAATTCAACACATCATTCCAAGGAATCTCATTGTTTCGAACCACACGAACCGTTGCATTCAAAGCTTCGCAATAGTGCACCAAATTGTAGGTGAACGAATCGAAGTTATCTATGAATAGTATGTTCTTATTTGTGTGTTCCACCTTTTATGTCGAAGTTTGAAAAAACAACGCAACATTACGAATGAAAAGGGCAATTGAATCAAAAAAAGTACCCGCGCCTATTGGTCCATATAGCCAGGCAATTGTAGCCAACGGTATGGTGTACACAAGCGGACAGATAGCCATTGACCCATCAACAGGCGAGTATACGCCTTCTGCTATTGAAGCCGAAGCGGAACTCGTAATGAAAAATCTTGAAGCGTTGCTTGAAGCCTCTGGCTCCGATTTTAGTTCTGTTGTTAAGACGAGTATTTTCTTGCAGAGCATGTCAGACTTTGCAGAAGTGAATGCTGTTTACTCGAAGTATATGGTGGCTCCCTTTCCTGCCAGAGAAACCGTAGAAGTTGCGCAACTTCCGAAAAGCGCGAAAGTTGAAATTAGTATGATCTCAATTGTAAAATAATGATACTCAAAAAAATTCTTCACTACCTAAATCCTTTGAATCTTTTCAAAAAAGAGCAAGGCGATATTAACCTACGCATGATGCACGGGATTAATAAAATTTCAATTCTTGTTTTTGTGGTTGCGTTAACCGTGCTGGTCATTCGCTGGTTGAAGTAGTTACTTCCAACGCATGGTTTCAATCATGTGAACCACATCTTCACGCAGGAACTTCAAGCACGGGGCAAGTGAATCAGAATTTGGTTTGTTGCGGAAATACAACACTCCGCGCAAAAAATGATTCACACTGTCGGTAACAAAAAATTGTAGCTGAGATGCGGCTTCTCCTTCGAGATCGTAGATGATTCCATACATTTTGGTTGAGTCTATTCTTATCGGTGTGCGACGAATTGCGGTAGCTTTTACTTCGTGCATTAACGTATTGTCGTATGCTTTCGAAACATGCTTTTCCAAATTGTTTTCTACTGGAAAATAAGAACAATAAATTGTTGCTCTTAGTCTAGGTACAAAGAGGTTGAACCAGCATCCCGTGTTTCCTTCTTCACTGGGGATATTTTCAACCTTAGAATAGTTCGGAGCTTCAAAAGAAACAGGGCATTGACTCACGTATTGCGTATATTTCTTCTCTGGAAAATCAATTCTGAAATATGCTTTTTTCCTAGGAACAGGAGTATCTCTGGCAAAGAAAAAGTAATACACTCCCCCCGCAGCCAACAAGACCGTAGCCAATATCAGTATCCAACGCTTGTACTTCTTAAACATATCGCTTTGCTTTAACTCGACTTATTTTTCTGTTGTCGGCCGATTCTATGGTGAATTCGAAATTGCCGAACTGCCAAGTTTCTTCGGGCTTCGGAATTCTTCCCATTTGCTCAACAATGAATCCGCCAAGGGTGGTGCTGTCTCCGCGTGAAGCTTCAAAATCATCTCCGTCCATGTCGTAAACACGGTACATGTCAATCAACGGAATTTTCGCAACGAAAAGTATATTTTTCTCGTCGAGTTTCGACCATAAAATTTCACTTTGATCATCGAACTCATCTTTCACTTCTCCAACTATTTCTTGAAGTATATCTTGAAGAGTTACAATACCCGAAGTTCCTCCGTATTCATCAACCACAATAGCCATGTGCATTTTGTCGCGTTGAAATTCGGTTAACAAATCATCTACTTGTTTGCTCTCCGGGACGAAGAAGGCCTTGCGCTGTAAGCTTTCCCAGTTGAATTCCTCTTTGCCTAAATGGGGAAGTAAGTCCTTCGCGTAAAGAATTCCAGCTACCGAATCCAACTTCTCATTGGCTACAACAAATCGAGAATACCCCGAAGATTCCACGCGTTGAATAACATTTTTGAATGACTCTCCTAAAAACAGACAAACGATATCTACCCGAGGTGTCATAATTTGCACCACCTCATTGTCGCCAAAGGTTACAATGCCTTCTAGTATTCTATGTTCTTCTTCGGAACGATTGTCATCGGAAGTCAGCTCCAACGCATGTCCGAGTTCGTCTACTGATATGTTTCCTCCTTGCTGATTTTGATCGCTCTCGAACCACTTTCCGGCGGTGGTCAGAATCCAAATTACTGGAGAAAAGACTTTATCAAGGACAATGAATAAAAACGCGAAACGCTTCGCCAACTTAATGTTATTCGCAGTGGCGTATACTTTCGGAATCACTTCGCCAAACAAGACAATAATGGTGGTTACCCCTACAACATTAAGTAATCCTACAACCCAAGGTTCAAGCGAAGTTCCTTCAAACCACATATCGAACAAAATCGTAGAAACAAGCACCACCGCAATGTTCACCATGTTGTTTCCAATAAGAACAGAGGCGAGCAGCCGTTTAGTAGCTATTTCAGGTGTGGGGTGTTCGAGTAGACGAATAACATTTTTAGACTGACTATCCGTTGCGCTTTCGAGGTCTTTTCGTTGTACAGGAGAAAGTGAAAAAATAGCCACTTCCGAGCTTGACATAATGGCACTACAAGACAAAAGCAACAGCACGAGCAACAAAGGGCCCGCGCTGTTTAACAAGATCACACTATTGAATTCCATTCTTTACATTACCAATATGTTTGTAAAGGTAACGAAAGAAAAAAAACGGGAAGATTAGAATTCAGTTTCTTCCACCATTTCGGTGTTAGTAGGAACTGATTCTTCCTTCTTGGTGTTGCTGAGGAGTTGAACATCTTCGGCAAACACTTCCAAAACGGTACGGTCCTCGCCGGTCTTCAGCTTATAGGAACGAGAGCGTAGCTTTCCTTCCACATAAACCAACATACCTTTTTTCAAGTACTGTTCGGTAAATGTTAGACTCGACGATCTTCGCACAACTATGTTGTGCCACTCCGTCTGTTCTTGTCGTTCTCCTTTCGCGTCCTTCCAAATCTCTTTGGTGGCCATGGAGAAGTTCGCAAGTTTGCCTCCGTTGTCGAAGGTCTTGACTTCTGGGTTTCTACCCAGGTGACCCACTAGGATCACTTTGTTGATGGTGTTTGACATAAAAAATAAAATTTAGTTAATGCGTCAAAACTATTTCAGTCAAACACCTTCGGAAAGCAATGCTTATGCGGTTTTCATATATGAATCTCTTTGACGTACTTCATAAGCAACGCTGAAATACCCGTGTTCAAAAGCTCTTCAGAAGTTTTGGTTGAAGAAAATTCCTCCGACATATTTCGACATAAGCAACTGAAAAACTGCGCTGAAATTTTTCGGTGACTCAGCACATGCGTATAAAAACTCTCTTTCTTCCATGTTGCATTTTGGGTGGAAGGGAACCGTTTCTGAAATTCAAGAATGACTTCTTCTTCATTCAATTCCACTTTCGATTCAACAAAAGGAAAATCGTACAAACCAGCCCAAACGCCCATTTCAGGGCGTTTCTTCACCACATAACCTGAAGGGGTTTCAATGGCCGCGTAATACAAAAACAACGGCTCTACTTTCGTTTTCGATGCTTTAACTGGAAAATTCAAAACCGTTTCTGCTCTGAAAGCCGCGCAGTTCGGAGCAAGCGGACACTCGGAACATTTCGGATTCTTAGGCGTGCAGACTGTTGCGCCGAGTTCCATTGTGGCCTGATTGAAGTCGGCCGGTGCATGC
>JBEIFO010000190.1:0-4672 GCA_040382375.1 Crocinitomicaceae bacterium | reverse complement strand
TCCAACGCGCGTTCAAACACTTCACAACTTTCATCGAAAGCAGCTAACATAAAATCTATATCGTCTTGTGTATGCGAGAAACTTGGAGAAAGAATTCCCTGATAAAGAACTCCGCGTTGAATCATTTCCTGCATGAACAGTGTTCTGTAGAACATGCACGGTTCTTTCTTCTGATTCTTCACCACCAATCCAACACACCAATTGAATCCGGTTAACTCGAAGTAGTCTTCCAATTTTCTTCGACTTAAAATTCCCTTCACTCCATTCATGAAATAATCTCCAATGGCGTGGTTGTGTTGAATAACCGGATTGTTTTCAAACACATTAATTGTGGCTAACGCTGCAGCAATTCCGTGGGTTTCACCGCCGTGTGTGGTGCTTACTAAAAATACTTTCGGCTCGCCTTTTCTGCGAATACCGCCGTACTCCATAATCTCCTTTTTGCCCGTAAGGGCGCAGAAAGAAAATCCGTTTGCAATACCTTTTCCCCACGTGCAGAAATCAGGTTCTGCATTGAATTTTTTTATTGATCCTGGAAAATCAGATTTGAACCCCGTAATCATTTCATCCATGATCCACATTGCACCGTTCTTGTGCGCAAGGTCAATGGCTTTCTTGTAAAAATCTGGCTCTAATACATTCCACTTTTCTGGTTCTGAAATCACACAAGCAATTTGTCCTGGATATTCATTGAACATGCGTTCCAAGTCTTCCAAAGAATCTTGTTTGTACGTAATGGTGAACTGCTTAATTTCTTTCGGAATACCAAAGTCACAAGCGGTAGAGCCAATGAACCAATCGTCGTAACTGTAGAACGGATGTTCAGCCGGACGAGCGATTAAATGTTTTCCAGTGTATGCGCGAGAAAGTTTAATGGCTGCTGTTGTTGCAACAGAACCATTCTTCGCGAATTTGATCATGTCGTGTTGCGGAACAAGCGAGAGAAATTTCTCTGCCATTTCCATTTCTATAACGCTCGGACGTGTGAAATTCACTCCTTTGTCCAATTGTTTTCTCACTGCTTCTAAGACAGGCTCGTAGGCGTGTCCCAACGAAACAGAATACAAACCCATGAGTGTATCTAAGAATTTATTTCCGTCTAAATCCCAACAATACACACCTTTCGCATGTGTAATTGCAGCGGGTGATTTGATTGGGAATTGATCATCTCCCTTCGAATACGTATGCGCGCCACCCGGAATTAAATCGTGGATTTTTTTTCTGTATTTATCGCTCTTCGCGAAGTTTGTTATGTGTGGAAGTGACATCGTTTTCATTTCACAATTTTATCTTCTCTTAATGATTTAGCGTATCCCGCATTAATGATGCTCTCTTCGTTAAGCTTCAACAATTCAGGTTTGGTCTCTAACAAATGTACAACATCGTTTATGTTAAAATCACGGGTTCCAAATTCGGCAAAAAGTGCTTCAACAAAAGCAAAATCTGAGGGAGTATCAACAGACAATTTGAAGTTACAGTTGTCGTTCATCTTTCGAAAACCCAGGGTGAACTTTTTTGAATTTTTTACAAAGGGAATGACATGCTCGCGTTCACTGTGCAGTTTTGCGTGTTGAAAAGCATTTTCTAAAACTGAAAACCGCACCACTTCTACATCGAACCCATCTTCTAAAAAATTCGGATCTTCATTGCTGTTGGAAAACAGGTCTACTCCGAATTTCACAAATTGCTCATACACCCAATCGACGGTGCTTCCGTGATGAGTAGGACAATCACTTGTCAAGCGAATGATATTATCTCCTTCCTTCGCTCCGAAAAATTTCGCAGCTGAATAGAAACGATCGAGCACATCCCAATCAGAACCGCGAAAGACTAAAATATTGTTTTGATTGCAATAATTTTCAAGTGCATCGTCTTCAACATTCGTCGATGTTACTACTGCAATTTTATGGATACATTTCGCTTGTGAAACGCGATTGATGAGGATTTGGATAATTGGAATGCCGTTTATTTCCTTCAGTACTTTTCCAGGTAATCGGGTAGAGCCCATTCGAGCTTGAAGGAGCGCTAAATTCATTTATTCAAATTTAAAAAATCATTGCGCATCTGAATATACTCCGTGGTTTTTCCGACGGTGTAATCTGTCTGTTCCGCAGGAAAATATTTTGGATTGAAGCAAGAAATTAAAACTTGATCCATGTTTTCCCCATTCACAAAAAAGCGTCCGCGGTTAACTCCCTCAACCACCCAGCCTGCCTTCCAATAAGCCTTCAGACTGCCTATGTTTCCAGCATGAACGTCACCGGTTAATTTCCGAATATCGTATTTGTCGAAGGCCAATTGAGAGCCAATGGCAATGGCTTCAGTGGCCAACCCTTTTCCCCATTCATTTCTATCACCGATAACACAAGGCAAATCTGCAATTCTATATTTTGGATGAATGGGTCCGACTTTCAAATTACCTATGTGCTTATCGTTTTCAACCAAACAAATGGCATGCATGAAATATGACCCTGTCGATCTTCCTTCTTCGATATAACTTTGAATTGACTCTATTGTGAGGCTTTTGCCGTTCACGTGCAAAAACGCAGTTACTTCATCGTCTGCAAACCATTCGAGATAAGTTTCCGTGATATCTGAAAACTCCAAGGGTCTCAGGTACACTCTGCTCATATGCTGTGCTTCGCGTTGAGTTGCTCCTGTGAATTCAACATTCGCTCATTGTCTTTTGTCATGTTACCTTCGTGCATGCGATAGCGGTACAAAGGAAGCGGAATGTGATAAATACCGAAATCTGCTTTCTCCCAGCGAATGCGCAAGTCCTCTTCTTCCCGAGCCGTAAACGTCTCGTCGTACAAACCAATGTTGTAGAGATGATCCTTGCGAAACATGATTCCACAAGCAATGGGTTTTTCACTCGCGGCAACATGCTCCAGGTGCTGTCCGCGTTCATTCACCACATAATAATCGATTGCAACTGCATCCAATACATTGTTCTCATTCAAAAATAAATTTTGAACGCGCAGCGCTTCTGAATGCAGGTAGTCATCGGCGTCGAGGAATACAATATTCTGACCTCTTGCCTTTCTAATACCAAAATTACGCGCTGCACTAAGACCTATGTTTTCAATAAGATTGAACACGCGAACAACGTCGGAATAATTTTCTAGAATTTGGACAGTGGCATCTGTAGACCCGTCATTGACAACAATGATTTCGTATTCTGATTGTGCAAGCGACTGGTCAAGCGCACTGCGAATAGCGCGTTCGATATAGTGAGCATAATTGTAGGTCGTAATAATGAGCGATACCATGGCTTACGCTATTATTTATCTTTTTTCTTCTTACCCTTGGCCTTTCCCTCTTCACCATAACCACCATAACCGTAGCCATAGCCATATCCATAACCATAGCCGTATCCGTAACCGTAACCATAACCGTATCGATAAGCGTACTTACCGTAGTAATATCTCCAGCGCTTTTGCTTGATGTTATTCAACAAGATACTCGTGTTTGAAATACTGTTTTGTGCAAGTACGTCCTCTAAATAGGCTACACCTTGCTTAGTAGCCTTAAGGGTGTTCATTACAAGAATTCCACGGTCTACTTTAGACAACAGTACCAAACTGTCTGTAATAAGCATGATCGGCGGGGTATCTATAATTACGTAGTCATAACGCTTCAATCCTTCCGTTAAAAGTTCATCTACTTTAGAATTAAGCAAAAGCTCGGAGGCATTTGGAGGAACGGGGCCCGCAAGGATAATATCTAAATTCTCTATATCAGACTGGAAAACCAAATCATCGAAGCTTGCCTTTCCGATAAGAAACGTACTCACCCCTTGCATGTTGGTGGTGCGGAACATCTTGTGCACTTTCGGCTTGTGTAAGTCAAAGTCTAAGAGCAGCACTTTCTTCGATGCTTTCGCCAAAGTGGCGGCAAGGTTGGTTGAAATAAATGTTTTTCCTTCTCCAGGGTGGAGTGAAGAAATCAAAATAAGACTGTGTCCGCTATCTGGGAGAAGGTATTGCAAATTCGTTCGCAGGGTTCGGAAAGCTTCACTTACATTTCCACGTGGGTTAGCTTGGATGGCGATAGGATCTCTTTCAATCTCTTCGTAGTTCGGAATACCACTAATGACAGGTAGTTTCGTCAATTGCTTCAGCTCGCGCAAGTGCTCGATGTGCTCGAAGAAGATCATACGAATAAGTCCAATAATCAACGAAATTAATATTCCGACTCCAATCCATAGGTAAATAATACTTTGGCGGTCTGGACCCACCACTCCCATGTTTCGAGCAGCTTCAATCACACTTGTTTGAGGAATGATTGCCGCTCGCGCGATGACAGTGTTGGCCTTCTTCTCTAATAGGAAGGTGTACAACTCTTCGTTCACCTTAAGCTTACGTTCAATAGACATGAGGTCGCGCTCACTTTTTGGAATGTTTGCGAGCTCTGCCTCAAGTTCAAGAATTTGAAGTTTCAAATCTCTAATTCTCTGATCAATTGCAACTTTCGTGTCTCGTGTGTATTTAAAAATACTGTTTCGAATAGTCTGTAGCGTAGAGTCCACGCGCTGAACGCGTTTGTCAGGGGCTTTTACATCAACCAATAAAGAGCTTCGTTTTTGTTTTAATTGAAACAAGTCTTTCACCAACTCGGTTAAGGTAACATCCTCTTCGCGCAGATAATTCATTGGTGGAATAACCGCTCT
>JBEIFO010000189.1:0-4721 GCA_040382375.1 Crocinitomicaceae bacterium | reverse complement strand
GCTGGCGGAGCTTCAACCATTATGATTGGTTCCATGCTCGCTGGGACGGAAGAGTCTCCTGGAGAAACCATTATTTACGAAGGAAGAAAATTCAAGTCGTACCGCGGAATGGGTTCGTTGGAAGCCATGCAGCACGGTTCAAAGGATCGTTACTTCCAAGATGCGGAAGACGATATTAAGAAATTAGTGCCGGAAGGAATTTCTGGACGTGTACCTTTCAAAGGTTCAGTCATGGAAGTCATGCACCAGATCATAGGCGGACTAAGAGCCGGTATGGGATACTGCGGTGCAGCCAACATTGAACAACTTCAAGAAGCGAAATTTATCAGAATTACAAATGCAGGCATCAAGGAAAGTCATCCGCACGATGTAGTCATTACAAGAGAAGCACCAAATTACAGTTATAAATAATCATGTTTAATTCAACTCAAATGCGTTTTACAAAAGCTCTACTTTTAAGTGTTGTGTTCATCTGCACAGCGTGGTTCAGCGCTAATGCGCAACCCATTCAAAAGGCTTCTGCCACCTCTCCTGCTGTTCTTAGTGTAGACGGAGAAGATGTTTCGTTGGAAGAATTTGAAAATATTTTCAGAAAGAACAACCGTGATTCTGTTGTTACGAAAGCGTCACTTGACGAATACATGGAATTGTTTATCAATTTCAAATTGAAGGTTCACGCTGCGAAAGCTGCTGGACTAGACACGGTAAGCAAATTCAAATATGAATTGCAGGGTTACCGCGCCCAATTGGCTCGCCCATATTTAACCGACCAAGAAAAATTAGACGAACTTATGCAAGAGGCCTATGCGCATTTGCAAGAAGAAGTTCGCGCAAGCCACCTGCTTATCGAATGTAAGCCAAACGCTCTAGCGGCAGATACCTTGAAAGCCTACAACAAGATTATGGACATTCGCAAGAAGATTCTTGCTGGAGAATCTTTCGAATCGGCTGCGAAGAAATACAGTACAGATAAGTCTGTTGAGAAGAATAACGGTGACCTAGGATATTTCACGGCATTCCAAATGGTTTATCCGTTTGAATTAGCTGCGTATACAGCGAAGATTGGCGATGTGACCATGCCAGTGCGCACGCAATACGGTTATCATTTGTTGAAAGTGACCGGACGTCGTCCTGCACGAGGAGAAATTCATGTTGCACACATTATGGTGAAGCCGAAGAAAGAAGATGCGAACGATCCTGCTGCTGAAGCGAAGATTAACGAAATCTATCAAAAGGCATTAGAAGGAAAACAAACCTTCCAAGAACTGTGTGCGTTGTACAGCGAAGATGTTACAACGAAAAACAAAGGCGGAGAACTTCCTTGGTTCGGAACGAACAAAATGGTTTCAGAATTCGAAGAAGCATCATACGCATTGAAAGAAGACGGAGAAGTATCACGTCCGTTTAAGACTTCTTACGGTTGGCACATTGTGAAGCGCTTAGCTTATAAGCCATTGGCTTCTTTCGAGTCTATGTCGAAAGACATCAAAGCAAAAGTTTCAAAAGACGCTCGCGCGGAAAAAACAAAGAACTCATTCCTTTCAAAAATTGGAAAAGAATACAACTTTGTATACAATCAAAAATACATCAACAAGCTTGCTGCTAAGGCAGACAGCAGCACCTACGTGGGTCAGTTGAAAGCGCGTAAAGGGTTATTGAAAATAGTTTTCTGTGAAGTAGCTGGAACGAAATACACCGTGAACGATTTCTATCAAACCATGATTACGCGTAAAGGAGCAAACACGAATTTGAATCCGGTTGACTACGTGAAGCACGAAGCGAAGATGTTTGCTGAAGATAAACTTATGCGTGAAGAAGATGCACATCTTGAAGAGAAGTATCCCGCTTTCCGTTTATTGATGAAAGAATACCGTGAAGGAATTTTACTGTTTGAATTAACCGATCAATTGGTTTGGTCGAAAGCGGTGAAAGATACCGTTGGATTGAATTCTTATTTCGAGTCGAACAAGGCAAGCTTCATGTGGCCAGATCGTGCGGAAGTGGTTATTTACACATGCGCAAACGACGAGATAGCGAACAAACTTCGCAAGATGCTCGAGTCCGGAAAGTCACCTTCTGAAGCAGCAGCTGAATTGAATCAAGGAACACAGCTAAACCTTCAAACCGAAGGTGGATTATTCGCACGTGAAGATCGCGAGGTGTTGGGAAAAATTAAATGGACGGAAGGATTGAGTGTGAATGTTCCAATGAACGGACAAGTGATGGTGGTTGATATTGAAGAGTTGTTGAACAAGTCTCCAAAAAAATTGTCAGAAGCCCGCGGTCTCGTTACTTCGGAATATCAAAATTTCCTTGACAAAATGTGGGTGGAAGAATTGCGCAAGACACACACTTTCAAGGTTAACACAGAAGTGCTTCATTCCATTGCCAAGTAAATATGAAAGCTGCACATTTTATTATCGCAGCGTTTTGTGTTGTTCTCGCAAGCAGCTGTGGTAATTCAGAGCAAAATGGCGTTGCCCACTTTGGAGATGCCGTGCTTACCATGGAAGAATTGCGCGAGCGAATTCCAAATAATATTTCGGCTGAAGATTCAACAGCTCTTGCCCAAGAAATTATTCAATCGTGGTTGAAAGACGCATTGGTCTTGCAAGAAGCGGAAAAGATGTCTGATGAAGAGAAACTTTCCGTTGAAAGAAGAATTGAAGATTATCGAAAGTCCTTGCTCATCTATTCCTTCGAGCAAGATTGGATTAAAAAAAATATGGATACCGTTGTAACGAATGATCAAATTCAGAGTTATTACGAATCGAATAAATCCTCTTTAAAAGTCAATGAACATTTTTTGAAATTGAAATACTGTACACTTCCAGAGAACACAGAGAACACTCAGAAAATGTCTGATGCCTTTGCCTCGGAAGACGCAACTACTTGGGAGGCCTTTTGCCAGCAAGCCGGAGCGAAATACTACAACAAGCCCGACGTCTTTATGAATTGGGAACAGTTCGCTAAATTAATTCCAATGGCAATAGCAGATCGTTCGGTGTTTTTGAGCCAAACTACGTCAACGCAACAAATCGTATTGAATGGTGAAATATTTTGGTTTAAAGTGAGTTCATACTTGCTGCCAGGTGATCAAGCTCCTTTAGAAATGGTTCGGAACAATATTGCAAGTATCTTGCTGAATATTCGGAAGCAAGAGGTGTTACAGAAAATGAAAAATGACCTTTACGAGAAAGCGAAATCGGAAGGTAAAATAGAATGATAAGAGAATGAAAAAAGTTTTATTAGGACTCATATGTTTTGCATTCTCTGCAGTTTCTTGGGCACAGCCCGGGAAGTCTATCGATAAAATTATAGGCGGAATTGGGGCTGAAGTGGTTCTTCTTTCCGATTTAGAAAATGCCAAATTTGAATTAACACAAGGGAAATCTCAACTTTCCGCTGAAAAGGAATGCTCAATCTTTGAGAACCTCATGTATCAAAAACTTTTGCTGCACCAAGCGAAAGTAGACAGTGTTGAAGTGACAGACGGTGAAGTAAATGCACAGGTTGAAAAACGAATCACCTACTTCGTGGAAATGTTAGGAAGTGTAGAGCAGTTTGAAACGTATTACGGCAAACCAATTTCTCAATTGAAGGTTGATTTCTTCGACATGATTCGTGATCAATTGCTTACTCAGAAAAAGCAAGAAGAAATTACCAAGAATGTGAAAATTACCCCTTCGCAAGTATTGAAATATTATCAGTCTTTGCCCGTCGATTCTTTGCCATTAATTGGTGAGCAGGTTCAATATTCACAGATTGTAATTGCCCCGCTTATTCCTGAAAGCGAGAATCAAAATGTGATTCAGTTTTTGGATAGTATTCGAAACGATGTTGCTTCAGGACGCACCAGCATGACCATTCAAGCACGCAGGCACAGCGAAGATCCAGGATCTAAATTCAAAGGTGGTTGTTACGACATGATAAAAAAGGGTAGCTTCGTTCCTGAATATGAGTCTGCAGTTTTTACTACTGATGAAGGAAATTACTCTCCAGTATTCAAATCAACTTACGGATACCATTTTGTGAAGGTGGTTGAAAAGCGAGGTGAATACTACAGAGCTTGTCACATCTTGATGTCGCCAAAAATTAAAGACGAAGATTTCAATCGATGCAAAGCACAAATAGATTCTGTCTATAACGAACTGAAGGCAAAAAAGATTTCCTTCAACGCAGCTGCTGCACGTTTCAGCACCGATGAAGAAACAAAGAATCAAGCGGGAAAAATCATGAACATGCAAACTGGCGGTACACGTCACGATGTGGCTACGTTGTCTGCTGAATTGAATTTAACGTTATCTAGATTGAAGGAAGGAGAATTGTCTGAGCCGCAATTGGCGAAGCAACCCAACGGAAAAGACGCCTACGTGATTTACCAGTTAGACGCTCGTCTTCCAGCGCATAGAGCGAATATGGAACAAGACTATGAATTGTTCCAAGCGAAAACAGAAAGCATCGAGCGTCAGAGCGCAACGGATGTTTGGGTAGGAAAGGCACTCAAGAAAAATTATTCATTCATGGACGAGCAGTTCAAAAACTGTACGTATCAATTTAACTGGAATAAAAAATAAGACCATGGAAACATTTGCATCAGACGTAGAAGCATTAGACGCGCTGAAAGAAAAATACAACGCACTGAAATTCGAAATTCAAAAGGTAATGGTTGGCCAAGACGAAGCCGTGCGCGACGTTATTATTTCTATTTTAGGAAATGG
>JBEIFO010000188.1:0-4746 GCA_040382375.1 Crocinitomicaceae bacterium | reverse complement strand
TCCATTAACAGTTGGAGTAGTGAAACCCGATACGTTAGTCATATCAACTTGGAAAGTCACAGGATAGCTCGGTGGTGCTTGGTTACAAGACACGCAAGACTGCCAACATACAGTAGGCAAAGTAGCATCAGCTGCCACAACCAATGAACGGTTAGTGAAACCGAAGTTGGTAACCGTACAAGACGATCCAGGGGCTAAGTTTTCCCAACTTCCGCCAGAATTGGCTGTGAACTTGTACTCATAAGTACCGCCTGTTAGTGGAAGTGTAATTTCCCAAATGCCGTCAGAATTGGCATCGGTCATTGGAGCACAGTAGCCACACCAGTTGTTAAAATTTCCGTTAAGGGAAACGTTGGAAAGCCCAGTGCCATTCATGTCTACGCTGAACGTGACATCGAACGCCTTCGCTCCTAAGAAAGATGTTAAGAGTAAAAAGAGTAGGT
This sequence comes from Crocinitomicaceae bacterium, assembly GCA_040382375.1. Classification (GTDB taxonomy): domain Bacteria; phylum Bacteroidota; class Bacteroidia; order Flavobacteriales_D; family Sanyastnellaceae; genus CAIZGX01. The sequence continues at coordinate 4,303 of JBEIFO010000188.1, read as the reverse complement.
AAATCTTTTTCATTTTATTTAGTTAATTATTTTAAGGTTGAGACGAATATATACTAATTGTACTATAGACAAAAACTCTTTTTGAAAAAAAATTGTACTTTTTACAAAAAGTCCTCATAAATCTCATTTATTTTGGCTCAAATTTGTGAAATGGCAATTTCAAAAAAAATAGCAAAGACGAGAATAGAGCAAGACGATATTTATTCCATTCCAATAGACGAGTTTTTCAAGTCGGCATTTTCTGTTGACTGTGTAATTTTTGGCTATCATGAAAGAGAGTTGAAAGTATTGCTCATTCAAAGAGGGACAGATCCTTTCCAAGATTACTGGGCACTTCCCGGAGACTTGGTTTATCCGTATGAAGATTTAGACGATTCGGCAAAGCGTGTCTTGAATGACCTCACTTCTTTGTCGGACGTGGCCATGAGACAAGTGCATACTTTCGGAAAAGTCAATCGCCACCCATTGGGTCGCGTAATTACCGTGGGATACATTGCTCTTGTTGAACTCATGGACATTAATCCGCTTCCATCTAAATGGGCGAAGCAGACCAAGTGGCACAGCATTAAACGTATGCCCAAATTGGCTTTCGATCACAAGGAAATATTGAATGAAAGCTATAGAGCGTTAAAAGATATTATTGTTGCCGAGCCGCTCTGGAGTAAGGTTCTTCCAGAAAAATTTACCCTCACCGAATTCCAAGCAATTTTCGAAACGATTTTGCAAAGAGAATTCGACAAGGGTAATTTCAGAAAGAAAATCAATGGATTGAAATTCTTAAAACGATTGGACGAGTCGCAACAAAATGTGCGTCACCGTCCTTCTAGCTTATACCGCTTCGACGCGAAACTGTTTAAACAGTATCGCGACAAAGGGTTTGTTTTCGAGTTTTAATTTTTTCTTACAACTTCACGAAACGCTGCGTGGTAGCACCTTTTGCGGTAACTACTTGCACGTGGTAAATTCCTGTAGAAAGAGATTCAGTGTTCACTTGAACATTGTTATTCAATGTTACAGTCGGAAGTGTTATACGCTTTCCAGTGTTGTCTATTATTGAAATGGCTTTCACCAAATTCGCACTTTGAATCATGAATGAATTTTGAACAGGGTTAGGATAAATTGAGAACCCTTCAGTCGTCTCTTCATTTACGTTAATTCCTCCACAGCTAATACAAGCTCCGTAACAAACGGTGTCCATTACAAGGGTTCCAGTCACGTCCAATGTTCTGTTCGTAAAGCCTGAATTGGTTACCGTACAAGGATCTCCAGCGGTGAGCGCTTCAGAGCCAGCCCAAGTGTCATACGCGTACTTATATTCGTATATCCCTGTGTTCAAAGGAATAGTCAATTCCCAAACGTTGTCGGCATTGGCATCGCTCATTGGCGCACAACCTCCACACCAGTTGTTGAATGTTCCGTTCACTTCAGGAGTGGTAAATGTTGTTCCACTGGCACTCATATCAACAACAAACATAATATTGTAAGGGCCAGATGATACTCCACAAGCTTCGCAACTTCCCCAACACACAACAGGCAATGAATCGGCAACAGATACATTCAAGACACGATTGGTATAAATGCCAGTCGTCATGGTGCAAGAACTTCCTGGAACCAACGTCTCTTGACCCGCCCAGTTGTCGTATGAAAATTTGTATTCATATGCTCCCGGAGCTAGGGAGATTGTTAAATCCCAAACGCCATCGCCGTCGGCATCGCTCATTGGCGCGCAGCTTCCGCACCAGTTATTGAAAAGGCCGTTGACTTCAGGAGTAGTGAATCCGGTTACACCGGTCATGTCAACTTGAAAGGTAACATCTACTTGAGCAGTAGCGCTCAAGGAAAAAATTGAAAGGATTGCGAATAGAATTTTTTTCATAGTCTAGTTTTTTGCTAATTTAGAGAAATTGTACTTTATACAAAAAGGTTTTATACTTTTGTTTTCAATGTGTGAATGTTTTGTCAAATGTTGTGTACTTTGCCGCAGATTCCTTCATCTAAATGAATTTATGATAAAAAACATTAATCTATTCTGCTTGTTCATTGTCTTGGCGCTTTTCTTCAATTCTACTGAGGGAATTGCACAAGTAATACCTGTTACGGTAGCGCAAGATGAATTGGGAGTTTGGCACCTTTCTCGGAATGGCAAGCCTTATGACGTCAAGGGTGCAGGGGGAAATGTTCAACTTGACAAGCTGGTTGAGGTAGGAGGGAATTCTATACGAACGTGGAGTACTGATAATGCTCAGGAGATTTTAGATGAAGCCTATTCGAAAGGTCTGACAGTCATGTTAGGATTGTGGGTGCAACATGAACGTCACGGTTTCGATTACAACGACGAAAAGAAAGTTGCTGCTCAGTTGGAAGGTTTCAAAAAAGTTATTCTTCAATACAAAGATCATCCGGCTCTGTTAATGTGGGGAATTGGAAACGAAGTGGATTTATTTTATTCGAACACCCGCGTTTGGGCTGCTATCAATGACATCGCGAAATTTATTCATGAAGTTGATCCCAATCATCCAACTTCAACAGTGACTGCCGGGTTAGATGAAAAGGAAGTGAAATTGATTCTTCGCGATGCGCCTGAGATTGATGTGTATTGCGTGAATACCTACGGCGATATTGCCGGTGTGCGCAAGAACATTCGCAATTTCGGTTGGCAGGGTCCGTATATGATTACGGAGTGGGGACCGAACGGCCATTGGGAAGTGGCTAAGACTAAATGGGGAGCGCCTGTAGAACAAAGCAGTTCAGAAAAAGCAAAATCTTACAGAGAGCGCTTGAGCAATGAGATTCAGGCAGACAAGAATTATTGCATCGGTTCTTATGTATTCCTTTGGGGACATAAGCAAGAGACTACTTCGACGTGGTACGGATTATTTTCGGCTGAAGGCAATGCCTCTGAAGCCGTTGAAGTTCTTCAAGACATTTGGAAACCTGGAACGGTAAAGAATAGAACGCCCGTTTTAGACTCTCTTTTAGTAGACGGTAAGAAGAAAGGAGAATACATCGCTTTAACGGCAGATGAGGTATACAATGCAGTTGCCTATGTGAAGGATGTTGATGATTACATTTTGAAAGCTTCTTGGGTTATTGTTCCTGAGAGCCGCGACATTAAATCGGGTGGAGATGCGGAAAGTGCACCAACTCCTATTGCAGGACTATTCAAAAAGAAAACTACAAGCAGCGCTAAGTTTTTCGCGCCATCAGCAGAAGGAGCTTACCGATTATTTTTTGAAACGGTAGATGGAAATGGGCACTACGCTTATACCAACGTTCCGTTTTATGTGATGCCAAGAAAAGAAGGACAAGCACCGAAGCGCGCAGTCTCTTTCAAACCAATCGAATTTCAACCTTAACGCGAATGAAGTCTAATTTTAAATATCTGTTTTCTCTTTTAGCACTTCTATTTCTGGTTGAAGGAAATGTTGCGTTTGGACAGGTAGACAACCTTACCTCATCATACGGACTTTATCCGAAGAAGGATTCTCTAACCCCCGGAAAGATAAGTGTTTCAGGGTTCTATCGTTTTTTTGGAACCTATACAAAGCAGAACAGAGCTTATCAAAGAACAATACCAACCGATACACTTCTTCCAAGGAACTTTTTTATTGGAGACGATGAACAGCTACCGAATTTGTTGGTGAATGTTGCAGGACAGTTTTCAGATAAATCAAGTTGGGGATTCGATTTAAGAATGTTCCAATTTTTAAATGGAGTCATTAATCCTTCCTACGGCGCGCAAGTGGCCGACTCACTTCGTCCGAGTATTCAGAAACCTCTGGGAACTGTTGCATTAGGTGGAAATTTGGGAACCATGTTGGGAATGAATTTGTACGGTAATTTCAAAACGAAATACGGACAATGGGGCGTTCGCGTGGGTGGTATTCAATGGTTGAGTATTTCTGACTTGACCTTCGGTTCTTTCCGTGGGTACAATCGATTTATGTTGTTCGAAAGAAACCCATGGGATCCAATGGGAAACAGCGCGGCTTCGAGATATCAGCAGTATTTCGATCAAGGAAGTATAGACCAAGATTCTCGTTGGGGTAACCGTGCCTTCCAAGGTGCAGTGATAGAAGGAAAAGAATTACCCAAGAATTTTTATCTCTTAGGTATGGTTGGAAAGAGTGAAATCAACGGCGGATTTTCTGTCGTTCCAAATTATTCATACGGAGGAAAACTACTTCACAAAGGAAAGAAAAATGGCTTTATGGCGTTGAATACGTTCAACAGTGTTAACTATACAGATAGCCTTGCGCGTGAGGCTTTTGGGCTTAACGTAATTACTTTCGAAGGTGTGACC
>JBEIFO010000187.1:0-4765 GCA_040382375.1 Crocinitomicaceae bacterium | reverse complement strand
GGAAGTTTTTTCAGAGCGCCAACTACCATCCGAAATGTCAAGATGTATTGGAAAGGAATAGCATTGACGAGCGCAGATGGACAATCGCCTTTGGAGATTGTAGATCCTTCGAATGTTGCCAACGCGAATATTCTGAAAGGCCCAGGCAGTGGGGTTTGGGGAAATGGTACAGGTGGAGTTGTTTTGTTTACGCCTTTTTCATTGAACCAGTCGGTATATGCAAAAGCGCAATACGAGCATGGTGAATTCGGATACAACAAATCTGTTTTTCAGGCGGGCGTGAGTAAGAATGGATTCAGTTTAATGGTAAGTCAAGTGAATCAGGAAACGAACGGCTATCGCGATCAAGAAGCGAACAAAAAAGAACAAACCTTAATCGAATTTTCAGCCAATACGAAACGTTGGAAGCACTACGTCATGGCCATGCGCTACAAAGGATATTGGGAATTGCCTGGAGCTATTTCAACAGCTCAGATAGCTGCAAATCCCCGTCAGGCCAATGCCTTCAGTATGGCCAATAACGCGCATGTGGATCGTTCAAGAGATATGGTCGGTTATTCTGGCGAGTTTATTTCGAAGAAAAATTTTCTTCTTGAGCTTTCAGCGAATCTCTTTCAAACCGAAAAAATAAATCCTTACGGTACCTCCGCTCCGTCAAGCGGATACAAAGACGAGAATGCAAAAGGAAACGGAGAGCGAGCGGTCTTATCGAAATCCTTCGACCTAAATAAAAAGGGTAACTTTCCAATCAAGTTGAAGTCATCAATAGGAGAAGAAATTCAGTTCGAGAATTTTAACTTAAGCGAATTCGGATTGTTGAATGGTGAATCGAACGGTGTTTCGAAATACAACTTCAATGTAGATTATATCACTTCGAATTTTTTCTATCAGGTGGAAGCGGAAGTGGCAAAGCGATTGTTCGCAACGGCTTCTGTGGGTTTGAACAACACACAAGCGCGCATCACAGGAACTTCTAAAGATGCTGCCCAGCAATTGGTGGTGATAGAGGCTTACACCAACGCGAATCCGCAAGCAACGCTTTATCCGAATGTTGGAATCAGTTATTCGCTTTCAAGAAATGAAAAATCAGGAGATTGGAATGTATTCGGAAATTACAGCACAGGAAGCAGTGCGCCCACGATCTTTGAGCAATACGATTATTCCAAACAATATTTGAATGAAAATTTGAAAAATGAATTCGCTCGTAATGTTGAAGTAGGGGTGAAAGGTGCAGGGAAAATGTGGTTCGTTGAAATGAGTATTTACGATCAACAAATCACGGATGCCATTGTTCCTAAGGAAACCTTGTTTAATGGCTATTATGCAACTTACATCAACGCTGGTAAGTTGGTTCAGCGAGGCATGGAGTTTACCGGAAGTGGCAATGTTGAGTTAGAGAGAGTGCGCCTTTACGGTTGGGTGAGCGGTTCTTGGACGAACTATAAATTGCTCGACGAGAGTGGTTCGGGAAGAATGCCAGGAATGCCTTTGGCGCAGTGTAACGGCGGATTGAATTTTACTGGGTTTTATGGATTCGGATGGTCCGTTACCAATCAATGGACAGACAAGGCGCCGTTGAATTCCACTCAAACCGAATGGTCTGCAGCGAGAAACGTTTTAAATTCTGAATTCACTTACACACATACATTTATTCGACGTGACCAAGTTGCCGGAGATTATGATCTAGTTACTCGAGTTCGTTCTTTAGGTTCAATTAACATCAATGCAGGAGCGAACAATGTCTTGAATACCAATTACACCACTTTCTATCAATTGAATGGTGTGGGTGGAAGGTTCTTCAACCCAATGGCGAGAAGAAATTTTTATTCAGGAATAACACTGCGAATCTTCTTGTAAATTTGCAACATGTTCAGAAAGGCATTTTTCTTCGTTTTACTTGTTGCATTTGGAATGGCAGGTTGCAAACCAACGCCCATTGCTGAAGCCAATTTCGAATTCGATGAAAGCCTTCAATGGAAAAAAAGTGAGCCCGTTTCGTTGAAGTTAGACATTCGTGAAAACGCTGAACCTTGCGAGTTGTATCTCGATGTTCGATACACCACACTTTTTCCTTTCGATAAATTGGAATTGCACATCAAAGAAATTTCGGACCAAGGCGTTGTTGTTCCTCGCGATGTGACCATTGATATACGTGATAAGGATGGATTCGTTGGAGACATTAGTGGAGATCTTGGGGACATTGAGCGCGTATTAGATTCGAATAAGCATTACGAAGATCACGGCGTTTATACCTATGAGATTTCGTTCAATCATCCAGTTGATGTGTTGTTGGGAATTATGGAACTTCGTCTGCGTGCTGTTCCGAAGCAAAAGAAATCATGAGAGACTTCAAAACATTTTCATTTCATACACTCGGATGTAAACTGAATTTTTCGGAGTCGAGCACACTGGCGCGCGATTTTCAGGAGCAGGGTTACGGCAGAGTGGAGTTGGAGGAAGGTCCAGATGTGCTGGTGATTAATACCTGCAGCGTTACAGATGAAGCCGATCAGAAATGTCGCTACACCGTTCGAAGAGCGAAGCGCTCGAATCCGAATGTCTTCATTGCAGTTATCGGATGCTACGCACAATTGAAGCCCGAAGAGATTTCAAAGATTGAAGGCGTGAATGTGGTGTTGGGTGCGAATGAGAAATTCAATTTGATAGATCGCATAAAAGCCTACGACGAATCGGAAGGGAAAATATTTGCAGGTGAGATTAAAGATGTAAAGGAATTCATTCCATCGTTTTCATCTGGAGATAGAACGCGAACCTTCTTGAAGGTTCAAGACGGTTGCAATTATTTCTGCGCGTTCTGCACCATTCCTTTGGCGCGAGGAAGATCGCGCAGTGCCAATGTTGAAGCAACATTGGAAGAGGCGAAGAAAGCCATTGCTGGTGGTGCGAAGGAGATTGTTTTAACCGGAGTAAACATTGGTGATTTTGGAACGGCTCACAACGAAACGTTGTTGGATTTAATTCAGAAGCTCGATGAGTTGGAAGGAATTGAGCGTTATCGCATAAGCAGTATTGAACCGAATTTATTGACGAATGAAATCATTTCATTCGTGTCTACTTCAAAACATTTCATGCCTCATTTTCATATTCCCTTGCAAAGTGGAAGCGATGAAATATTGAAGGGCATGCGTCGCCGATACAGAACAGATTTATATCGCGAAAGAATAGCGTCAATCAAATCGGCTATGCCTGATGCGTGCATTGGCGTAGATGTGATTGTTGGTTTTCCTGGAGAAACGAGCGAATATTTCAATGAGACTGTTGAGTTCTTGAAAGATTTAGACGTTTCGTATTTGCATGTGTTCACGTATAGTGAACGAGCGAATACAACTGCGTTGCGTATTGAAGACATTGTTCCAATGGAAGTTCGTAATGAACGAAATAAAATTTTACGATTGCTAAGCGCTAAGAAACGTGCGGCATTTGATGCATCATTTAAGGGAACAGATGCTAAGGTCTTATGGGAATCTGTAAATGATGAAGGAAAGATTTCAGGATTTACTGAAAACTACATTAAAGTGCAAGTACCGTTCGACGAATCTCTTTCCAATAGCATTTCTTCAGTTACACTTTAGCGTTGATCATTTGAATAAATGCGTCTGACAATATTTCTAGCGCCTTTTCTTGATCTCGCTTATTCAACGGATCTGGCGGACCGTATGGGGTTTTATTCACATCTATGATATAGATTTTCTGATTCCCTTTGTGACGAAGAACATCGAACTCACAAAAATCTACTTTCATAGCCAAGGCATATTTTTCAATTTGTGAAATTTCTTCTTCAGAGAAGATTTCTTCAGGCTTGTGCAAAGTAGCACGATGAGCCTTGTTGGTGAATCTGTATTTTTCCGTTTTGAATTTCAAATACACCAATGGTATTTTTCCAGCAATAACAGGAACTCGGATGTCGACATATTCACCAGCTTCATTGGTGTTGTCGAGTACCTTCTGATATACCGCATCTGTTTTTGGAAATGGTACTGGACAAATAACTTCCTGTCCGTCATGAACAGCATTCTCGTCGCTTTTCTCTACAGCAACTCCGATGTAGGTTTTCGGATTGAGATTCATGGAATAGCCTAGTGCTTCCAAATGAACCACGTGCACCCGCTCTTTTGAAATGTCTGGGCAGTTCACGTTTATTATTCTTGCTTTGGGATATTTTTTTCGCAATGCGCTTGCACTTCCATAAGTTGCGTTTTCGAAATATATAATTACATCTGGATTGCTCACCATTTTGTTAGTGAGTCTTACGCGGTTCATGCGTGCAATTTTCGAAAGCGTTGTTTTCTTGCTCGGATAGGTTGGCGCTGCAACCCAGACAGGCAGTTTACCACCATTTTGAATGAAGTAAATTCCTTCTCGAATGAGACAAGCGACATCTTTAACAATGACCTCGAAAAAGGGCATTCCTTGCCTGTAATTATTTCTTAATCCCATGATTGGTATAATTTAGGATTTAATGTCTGTGTTATGAAATCGTTTTGAAGATTTCCTCGCGCTGGAGAATATTCCCTCCCGTAAAAAATAATTTGAAGATGAAGTTTGTTCCAACTTTCTTCAGGAAATAATTTCTTCGCGTCACGCTCGGTTTGCTCAACGGACTTTCCATTCGTTAATTTCCAGCGCGTCATTAATCTGTGAATGTGCGTGTCAACAGGAAAGGCAGGTACACCGAATGCTTGAGCCATAACAACGCTGGCGGTCTTGTGTCCTACACCGGGCAGTGCTTCTAACGATTCGAATG
>JBEIFO010000186.1:0-4822 GCA_040382375.1 Crocinitomicaceae bacterium | reverse complement strand
GCTACAAACGCAGTTGGAAGGAACCGAGAATCAAGTCAAAACAGAACGCGATTATTACAACGAAGCGGTGAAGGAATTTAACAGTTACGTTCGTGGTTTTTGGAAGCACAAGGCGCTTGGATTAGTTGGCAACGACGATGAAGAGTTCAAGGTTCGTAAGATGTTTGAAGCCGATGCAGGAAGCGAAAACGCGCCTAAGGTTAGTTTCGAATAATGGGATTTTTCTTCGAAGAAAAATTCTCTATTGAAGTAGAGAAGGCCATTGAAGAAGCAGAGCTGCTCACTTCGGCAGAATTCAAATTGCACATTGAAGAATCGTGCAACGAAGATTTGCTGGATCGAGCAGCTTTTGTTTTTTCAGAATTGGAATTGCACAAGACAGAGAAACGCAATGCTGTTCTGTTATACGTGAGTGTCAACGATCGAAAGGTCTCGATCCTTGCAGACGCCGGAGCTAAGGCACATTTGACGGAAGACATTCTTTCCAATTGTCTTTCAACTTTAATTCATGATTTTAAATCGGACAACTACGCTGAAGGGATTCGTTCTTGTTTCCTCAGCATTGCTTCAGCATTAAAATCACATTTCCCTTATCAAGAAAACGACGTCAATGAGATCAGCAATAAAGTCAGCCGTTAAGTTATTATTCGTCGCTGCTTTGCTCGTCTTTGGCGCAAACGCAAACGCTCAGGATTGCTTTCCTCCGAAAGATGATCGTCGATTGGTATACGACGGCGCGGGCATGCTTGCGGCCAATGAAATCCAACTGTTGGAAGACAGCTTGCAAAATTTAGCTCGGACAACAGGAACGCAAATCGTGGTTGTGATTGTGCAAGACTTGTGCGGATTTGAACCATACGCTTTCGCAACAAAACTTGGAGAGCAATGGGGAGTTGGTCAAGCCAAGCAAGACAACGGAATCGTATTCCTCATTAAACCGAAACAACCGTCTTCGAAAGGAGAAGCATTTATTGCAGTTGGAAGAGGGCTGCACGGAACCATTCCAGATGCAATCTCTTACACCATTGTTGAAAATGAATTTATCCCATTAGCGAAACAGAAAAAGTATTTTGAAGGCATAGCGAAAAGTGTTCAAGTACTTTCCGATTTGTCTCGTGGAAAATATCCAGCAAGCGCATACTCTCCAGAGAAAAAAAATAACAAAGGCGGTATCTTGGGCGCAGTCATTTTCTTCATTGTAATCGCCGGTGTATTCTTTTTATTTAAAGTGAAGAGCACTCGTCAATATGCGCGCACAAACAACCTCGGTTTCTGGGCGGCATGGGCCTTACTGGCATCCATGAACACGCGTCACTCAGGATATTACAATTCGTTCCGGGGTGGAAGCGGTGGCTTCGGCGGAGGATCAGGCGGTGGCGGTGGCTTTGGCGGTTTTGGAGGGGGAAGCTTTGGTGGTGGCGGTGCAGGTGGTTCTTGGTAATGTTAATTGACCTATCTTCGCAGCATGAATTTGAAAATAAGAACATCATTAGCTAGAGCACTGATCGTGCTTTTTGTGGGTGTGCTTTCTTTTCAAACCTTTCATCAACTCACGGCGCACAGTCATGATTCAGAAATTTCTCATGAGCATGAAGACGAGCAATGCCAGTATTGTGCGATCAAAGCCCTTCCTTATTTACCTGTAGAAATTTTAGACATTGCTTTTCATTGCAATGTTGAATTGCCTGTAGCAACGTCGGTTTATGTTTCGCCATTTTCAGATTCAGTTTTTGTAGAACAGTCGGGCCGAGGGCCGCCCCAAGGATGATCGTTAATTCTTTTCGAATTCATTCTTAATCTTTTTCAATGCGTTTATTTTTTCTTGTTCTCTTTTTGGGAATGGGATATTTTGCACAAGCGCAACTGCACGGAATTGTAGTTGATGCTTCCACGCAATTGCCCCTTTCGCATGTTCATGTAGAAGTGCATGAGCTCAATACCGAAGTCATTACCGACGGTAAAGGGTATTTTATTGTGGAAGAAATTCCAGTTGGAAAATATCATTTGCATGTGTTGAAGGACAATTACGCAGCGAAGCTTTTCGATTTCACGGTGGAGCGCGATTCCATAACAACCTTGCGCATTGAATTGCTTCCTTCAAATTTTCAATTGAATGAAATTGTCATTGAAGACGGAACTTCAAAAGTAGAAGTTCGAAGATCTTCGCAAGCCATGGTTTCGCTTTCAGCAGCAGAACTTACGTTGGCCAATGGACTAACGCTTTCAGACAAGCTGAAATCTCAGCCAGGTATTTCTTCCATTTCAAACGGTGCGGGAATGAGTAAGCCTCAGATAAGGGCGTATTCAGGTTCACGCTGCTTCATTCAAGATTTAGGAATGAAGCATGAGGCGCAGCAGTGGGGAAGTGATCACGGGCTAGAGATTGACCCCTTTCAAATTGAAAACATTGAATGGCGGAAAGGTGCCGGAAATATCATGTATGGATCAGACGCAATAGGCGGAGTGCTTACCATTCGCTTACCCGAAGTGCCGAAAGAAGGTGTGCATGGAAACGTAGGTTCCATCTTCCAATCGAACAACAACACACTCGGAAATTCTGCGCAAGTTTCAATTCGAAAAAATAAAAATTACTTGAAGCTTCGAAGCACGGTGATGAATTATGGCGACATGCAATTGCCTGCCGATTCGTTCACTTATTTGAGAAGAATTTATCCGCTTGCCGAAGGTGCTTTACAGAATACAGCTGGAAAAGATGTGCACGAGCAATTTGTTGTTGGAAGATTATTTACCAAAGGGAAAATTCAGTTGTCGCAAAGTTTGTATACGCAGAACGCAGGCATGTTCGTGGGTGCGATCGGAGTGCCCACTGTTGGCAGTGTTCAGAGCGATGGCGATTCAAGAAATGTTGGATATCCGAATGTGTCGCTCCGACATTTTAAATCGGCGTTGCATTTTTCTTCGAACACAAAATGGGGATGGTTCGAAACGAATGCAGGGGTTCAGGAAAACAGAAGACAAGAGTTTATTCTTCCGCGAAGAGAGGGCTTTCTGCCGTTGCCGAATTACAACGTTGCGCACGATTTGCGTTTGCGTTCAGCGCAAATCAATTCGTTTTTGCGCATGACTTCGAACGAAGGGACAAAGACGTTGGTTGGATTATTTTCGGAATTGCTTCAGCATGCGCGTGGCGGATATGATTTCTTGTTGCCGAATTATTCGGGAGCTCAGAACGCGGTTTACGTGCAACAGAACGTTCCCCTTCAACATAGAAAAAAAGAAACCTTCCGAACCTCAGGAATGCGAGTGGAGCAGGGGAGTATGCGCAATGAATCTTTCCGTTCTCCAATTTATGCATCGGCTGATAGCATTGGATCTTATTACGTTCGTGCGAATGAGGTGACTCGAAATTTTGCTGGGTGGTCGTTCGAAATTGGAGAAGCCGTTGCCCTTCGCGAAGGGCAGTCATTGAAGTACAGTCTTCAGCGGGCATGGCGCATGCCGAATGCTGCAGAACTATTCATTAACGGCGTCCATCACGGTACCTTCCGCCACGAGCAAGGCAATGCCATATTGAATCCGGAAGTGGGATATCTCTTCGATGCGGCGTATGAACTTCAAACCGAAAAATTCCGATTGTCGTTGGCGGGATATGCGCACTATTTTTCCAACTACATTTTTCTTCGGGCTTCTTCGATTTATTCAGAATTGCCAGACGGAGGACAGGTTCATGTTTATGCGCAAGATGGTGCACTGTTTTCAGGAGGTGAAATGAAAAGTGAGTTTCAATTGAATACGCGAACGAAGTTGGAGTGGAGCGCGCAGTCGGTGTTTTCGTATTTGTTTTCATCGGGAACAGCTTCTCCGTTTACTCCGCCTATTTCCTCGAGTGTAAACCTTCAACAAAAATTATTCGAATTGAAAAACAAGTTGAATGTTCAGTTGGAAGTGCAAGGCAATTGGGCTGCTGCGCAAAACAGAGTCGACCGCAATGAGAAGTCAACAACGGGATATCATACCCTTGATTCCAGATTGAAAGTTGAATGGAAGTTGCGCGGCATAACACTCGAAAGTAACCTTGGTGTAAGCAATCTTTTCAATGTATTTTATTACAATCACACGAGTAACTACAGAAGACTGAATCTTCCGGAAATGGGCCGAAATGTATTTATTCAAACATTAATTAAATTTTAAAATCAACTCAAAATGAAAAAACAAATTCTTAAATCGTTTCTTGTGTTAATCGGAGGAGCGTTCATTCTTCAAAGCTGTCAGCAAGAGGATACAAACCCTCCGGCAATAAGTTCCGTTTCAGTGAACGATGTTATGGGACTAGATTTCTTGGTACAACCTGGGGACTCTTTGGCAATTCGTTTTACCATAACCGATGAAAGCCCATTAAGTCAGCTGAATGCAAGTATACACGATGCGGCAGATGGACACGGGCACAATGGGGAAGTTGATACCGCGGCGGTTGTTCCAAATGTTGGGTTGTGGGTAGACACGCGCATACTTGCTTTGTCGGGCACTACTGTTACCAAGACCTTGTACTATGTTGTTCCTGATACCATTCACGGAGTTTGGCATTGGGAGTTACAGGCGGTTGATGAAAGCGGAAATGCAGCTGAAGAATTAGTTGTGGAATTCGACGTGCAATAGTGGTACGGTTTTTTAGTTAGGGCTATTGGTACAACGAAACTGCGTTGTACCTTTAACCCGAACTTATGAAAAAGAAAATTGTCCTGTTTTTAGTTGTGCAATCGCTTATTACAGCAACCGCTTGGGCACAACCAGATCCGAAAACAACAACCGATAAATTCGCTTCGTTGTTGAACTACATTGAGTACATGTATGTCGATTCGGT
>JBEIFO010000185.1:0-4824 GCA_040382375.1 Crocinitomicaceae bacterium | reverse complement strand
AATCATCATTCGCAACATCTTCCAGTATTACCTTCCAAATACATTCACACCGAACAACGACGGATTGAACGACGTGGTTATGATGGTTGGAAGTGACATTGATGAAAACCGTTTCAAATTAGAAGTCTTCAACCGTTGGGGAGACATTGTGTTCAGCACAACAAATCCTACAACGGCGTGGACCGGTAATACCTATAACGGTGCATACTATTGTCCAGAGGGAGTTTATAACTGGAATGCGGTTGTGATTTCAAAAACAACTGGGGAACGATATGAGATTCAAGGACACTTGAATTTGATTCGCTAACAAAAATCTTTTTTCAGCAATGCCCTCTAGGATTATCTTAGAGGGCATTTTTGTTTGAAGCAAACTAAGATTATGGCGGCCAACACAGTATTCGGATGGGTAATTAAAAAGCGACTTCACCAAATGGAGTTGTTCAAGCAATACCCGTTGGAAGTACAAGAAGAAATTCGTCAAAAACTTATCGATGAAGCCGCGCTAACCGCCTTCGGCAAGGAGCATAACTTCGAGAACATTCACACACTGCAAGACTTCCGCAAACACATTCCTCTTCGTTCTTACGAAGAACATTTTCCCTATATAGAAAAAATGATTCAGGGGGAAGGAAATGTACTGTGGCCGGGGAAAACGAAGTGGTTCGCGAAGAGTTCTGGAACGACCAACAGCCGAAGTAAATTTATTCCGATTTCTTACGAGAATTTGGAAGAGGGACACTACAAAGGCGGAAAAGATTTACTGGCTATTTTTTATAACCTTCGTGAAAATGCTGACTTGTTTTCTGGAAAAACGTTGATCGTTGGCGGAAGCACGAAAATGAGTGAAGAGGAAGAAAACACCATTGGCGACTTAAGTGGAATAATCATATCAAATTTGCCTTTCTGGGTGGAAATGAAACGTGTTCCTCAACGCGAAATTTCACTCATGGACAATTGGGAGGAAAAGCTCGATGCTATGGCGCTGAACACCATGAACGAAGATGTTCGTGTGCTTTCAGGTGTTCCAAGTTGGACCCTACTCCTCTTGCGAAGAATATTAGAATTGAAAAAAGCCAATCACATACATGAGGTTTGGCCGAACCTTCAGATGTACATGCACGGAGGAATAAGCTTTGCGCCGTATCGCGAGCAGTTCAATGCTATACTTCCGAATGGAACTACAGATTATTTCGAAACGTACAATGCGAGTGAAGGATTTTTCGGCATTCAAGACCAATTGAATTCAAATGAAATGTTGTTGATGTTGGATTACGGTGTGTACTACGAATTCATTCCGTTAGAGGAAATAGAAAAGGAAAATCCACGAGCGCTGAGCTTGGAAGAAGTTGAGCTGAATCGCATCTACGCCTTAGTAATTACAACGAATACGGGGCTATGGAGATATGTCATTGGTGACACCATTCGCTTCACCCACCTCTACCCTTTCCGATTTCGTATTGTTGGAAGGACGAAGCAGTTCATTAATTTAACCGGTGAAGAACTCATGGTGGAAAATGCGGAAGCCGCATTGCGCAAGACCTGCACGCACATGAACATCTACGTTGTAGAATACACCGTTGCTCCTTTCTTCCCGAAAGAAAATGAAACAGCAGCGCATGAATGGTTCATTGAATTTGAGAACAATGATTTTGATTTTGATCGTTTTTGTTTTTTGTTGGATGAAAACTTACGCGACGAAAATTCGGATTACGACGCGAAGCGAAATACAAATTTGAATTTAGGATTTCCAATTATTCATAAAGGAAAGAAAGATGTGTTTTATACTTGGTTGAAGTCACGAAACAAGTTAGGTGGACAACATAAAATTCCTAGATTAGCGACGGACCGTGTGTGGTTGGAAGAATTAATTGAATTGAACAAATGAGAAAGTTTTTAAGCGCTTTTTGTGTTTGCCTCTTTGCGCTTGTATTCCGCATACACGCGCAACATCATGTGCAGTGCGACGCGCTTGGCAATACCTACGATGTATGCGCCGATCACATAAAGAAGCACAGTTCTAACTTCAACATAGATTATAGACTGAGTACGTTGCAATACGGGACTTCTGCGCAATTAGATTTAACAAATCCGTTGGTTCCCTTTTTGTTTTTCCAAGATCAGAGTTCGTTGGTATTCTTCGACAACAATTTGAATGTCTTGGAAGACCCTATATTCTTGAATGAAAAATTCCAAGGACAAATAACCTGCGCTGCGGGATCGAAGGGCGATGCACTCTGGTTATACGACGCGAATTCTAGTACCCTTATTCGCACGAACAGACAATTCGAGGTTCTAAGTAAATCTCCAAATCTATCGTATCTCTTAAAGACGACACTTCAACCCAAACAGATTATTGAAAGTGGTCAGCATGTCTATTTGATTGATTCTGAAAAAGGAATTCTACTATTTTCCCTTTTTGGGAATTTGGAAATCCAAGGCAATGCCTATTTAACCCCTGACCCTGTTTATCGCTGGAACGACTGCATTTATTTCCGAATGGAAAACGCATTGTATGAATGGAAAAACACCGATGCGAATCCTCGTATTTTGAGTTATTTCGAATTGAACGAATTGAACGATAAAAATACTTGGGTCATTTGTGACGGCCAACTCTTCTACACCTCTCTAGAATCGGGCGAAATGCGCGAAATAAAAGTTCTTGAAAACTTCAATAAATAAGACTTCGATATTCCATTTATTTTCTCTATTTTCGAACCTCATTATTACCCAAACGAATTATGCATATAGCCATTGCCGGGAACATCGGTTCAGGAAAGACTACGCTCACGACTTTAATCGCGAAGCACTACAAATACACCGCTCATTTTGAAGAAGTAGATAACAATCCGTATTTAAGTGATTTTTACAAAGACATGCAACGTTGGTCGTTCAACTTGCAAGTGTTTTTCTTAAGAAGTCGTTTCAGACAGTTGATTGATATTAAGAAGAAGTCGAAGAAAATTGTGCAAGACCGCACCATTTACGAAGACGCCTACATCTTCGCTCCGAACTTGCATGCGATGGGTTTAATGACTACTCGTGATTTCGAAAACTATTCAGATTTGTTTGGAGTTATGGATGAGTTCATTACTCCACCAGACTTGCTTATCTATTTGCGTGCTTCAGTTCCATCGTTGGTAACGAACATTCAAAAACGCGGACGTGAGTATGAAGAAGCCATTCGCTTAGATTATTTAACGCGTTTGAATGAGCGTTACGAAGCTTGGGTGACCACGTACACAAAAGGAAAGTTGTTGATTATTGACATTGACAACAATCGCTTCCATGAGAATCCTGAAGACTTAGGCACCATCATTAGCGGTATTGAAGCGCAGTTGAACGGGTTGTTCTAATTAACGAACGAAGACTAAGGTATTCGCATCGCTTAATTTTTCATTGAACGAATAGCCTTCTTCCTTGAATTTCTGAAGTTCTGCTATTGACTTTGCGTTCGATTCAATTACGAAACGCGCCATGCTGCCTCTTGCTTGTTTCGAAAATGTTGGAATGCTTTTGAGTTCATTTCCCTTCGATTGAAAGAATTTGAAATGAAGAATTTTCCGGTTGAAATTTTTCATGTCGATGAGTTTGAAATACTCATCAGAAGCTAAGTTCAACAAATATCCTTTCTGCGCAATTTCATTTTCAAGATTCTTTGAAACGTTTTCACTCCAATAAGAATAAAGTGTCTTTCCTGATTTCGTTTTGTACGGTGTCCCAACCATGAGTCGGTATGGAAGAACGACATCTGTTGGCTTCAAAACTCCATAAAAACCGCTGAGTATGCGAAGCGATGATTGCGCTTGTTTCCAACTTGTTTTTGAAAACGATTTAGCATCGAGCGATTTGAACGCTTCACCGCTGAATAGCATGGCTGCGGGAATACCCTTCGACAACTCTTTCTTGTTCCAGTTTTGAAAACGCTGTTGCGTATTTAACGCGAGTTCATCTGTAATCTTCATTTTCTGTTTCCATTCTGCAACACTCACTTTTTTCAATTCAGAACATAAGCCTTCTGTTTCAGCAATGAATTGAGGAGAGGTGGCTTCACCGTTGAACCCTTGAATCGATTCGTTCATGAGTTTCGAAGGCGAGAGAATGGCTAGAAAAAACGAAGACATTAGAAGTTTGGTTTTAACAAGTACTGTGAATAGAATTTATCAATCTCTTCCACCGCCTCTTCCGCGGTGTCTACCACTGAGAAAAGCATCATATCTTCCTCATTGATGTTGTTCTCTTCCTCTAAGATGGTCTTCCGAATCCAATCGACCAACCCTTCCCAGAAAGATTTTCCAACTAGAATAATGGGAAAGCGACCGATCTTGTAAGTTTGAATAAGCGTTAACGCTTCGAAGAATTCATCGAGAGTTCCGAATCCACCAGGCATTACAACAAACCCTTGGCTGTACTTCACAAACATAACTTTTCGAACGAAGAAATAATCGAAATTGATGCTTTTGTCGTAATCGATATACGGATTTGGGTATTGCTCGAAAGGCAGCTTTATGTTTAGACCAACGCTAGCGCCTTGTCCGTCTTTCGCTCCTATGTTTCCGGCCTCCATGATACCTGGACCTCCACCAGTTATTACACCATAACCTTTTTGCGTAAGCATGAATGCAATTTCCTTCGCGGTAGAATAGTACTTATTATCGGGCTTGGTGCGAGCTGAACCAAAAATAGAAACGCAAGGACCAATGGCCGCCATACGCTCGTATCCTTCAACAAACTCAGAAAGAATTTTGAATATACTCCAACTGTCGTTCGACTTTAACTCGTTCCAAGAGCGCGGGGTAAACTTCCGCCTAACACGATCATCTTTTT
>JBEIFO010000184.1:0-4836 GCA_040382375.1 Crocinitomicaceae bacterium | reverse complement strand
GATTCCAGAATTGCGAAACATTCCAGAAGCCTTCATTCACGAGCCTCACAAGCTTTCGGTGATTGAACAAGAAATGTATGCATGTGTCATTGGAAAGGACTATCCACTGCCAATTGTAGATGTGGAAGAGACTCGTAAACACGCAAGTGAAATTGTGTGGAGCTTCAGAAAGAAAGATGAAGTGAAGGTGGAAGGAAAGCGTATTTTGAAGGCGCATGTGAGTCGGAGGAAGTAAAAAAAAGTGACGCAATAATTAGGGCCTTATCCAAGTTATTTTATCATAATACTTTTTATTATGAAATACATTTCCCTCTTTTTGAGCTTGTTTATTTTCAATTCGATTTATTCAATTGATTCATATCAAGCAAATGAAATATTAAACGTACTTACAATCTCAGGAATCAGACTCTGGGATGAACCCGAGAGAAATGTTTTGCAGAAAGTTCCTTATGGCGCTAGAGTCGTCACACTTGAGTCAAAAAACTTCAACTATCCCAAAACCATGGAAGGAATAAAGGGGGCTTGGGTGAAAGTGAATTTCAACGGCAATGTCGGTTATGTTTTCGATGGATTTCTTTCGGGATTACCCGCGCCGAGTCTTTCCGATGATCTGCAGTCCTATGTGAAGAGAGAATTTAAATTGCTTAGTAATGAGATGCCATTCTCGTTTCATAAGGACGCTGACTATGCAGACAGCGGAAGAAATGTACTTTTCTTAGAATGGAAAAATAGGCAGTGTGCCTATGAATACTATTTTTACGAGGAGGGTGGTGGAGAAAATCTCTGTATCCCCGGCGCAAGTATGGAAGAAGCGTATTTATTAATGCGCATTATTAAACGAGACATCTATGAAGATGCGCGAAAGGCTGTAGCAGACATCGAAGGATTCGATAAAACTCCCTATATCAAGTTTGTTTTAAATGGGGTTTCGTTTCACAACAATGGAAGAGGACATGAGACTGAAAAACACGACTATTACCAATGTGACTTGAGTGATTACTGCGATTATCAATTGACCATTACAAATCATAAAGGTTATGTTTTAATCAATTTTGATGGTCGTTGTGATGTGGGAGGATGTTAATGGATTTGGTTACGATTAATTAATACTTGATTCAAGATAAATAGCATTACTTTTATTTCGAAAGAATAAATCGCATTCTATGATTAAAATTAATTTTTCTCAGGTTGTAATTGCATTGTCGATTGCCTTGTTCGTAACAACACCTTATTCAGTTTTTGCTAGTGTTCAAAATAATCTCACCAAAGTCAATTCGTTAGTACCCGATAAATTGCCTGCAGGATATAAGCTTTTGGAAGGTGAGACAATAATTAGTATTGGTGATTTAGATTTAGACGGAATGGCGGATGCCGTTGCCTTTTGCAAGAAGGAAGGGCTTCAAGCTGGCTTTGTAGTTTATTTAAGTAAGTCGAATCAATATGTTTATTCAGAGTTCGAAGAATTTAGTGGTTGGGATGAGCCGATGACAAGAAAAGCAGTGCTGTCAGAAAAGTCAATCAATATTGAATGCAAGGGGATGTACGTTTCTGATAAATTAACGGTTAGCTATGATGCTGAAAAAAATGAACTTTACTTTCAGAAATTTGAATTCCTATACGTGACCAGAGACCAGGAAGTTGAAAACAAAGGTGTTGTTTATCTTTCAAATGGAAAATACGTAGGGAACAAAAAAGGTAAGGCAATCACTACTCATCCAACAAGGATAACCATTTCACGGAGTAAGGAGCTTTTCGACTTGACAAGGGTTTACTAAATCACAATATCAAATCTGAATTGTTAGAAAGGTGCTAAAGGTGAATATATTTCTCTCGAAATATCAACCAATCTTTGCCGAATGAAGTTATATTCAATTCTACTTGTGATGCTAGTTGTACAATCCTGCTCAAGTGCGAGCTCGAATAAACAGAATAATTCAGTTAGCCAAACGATTCAATCATCGGAAAAAGACGTGAAAAAAGATTCACTTCCACCAGAGAAATTGCTGCCTGTTAGACCCGAGTTGGTAGACGTTCAAATCGTAAGTCCTGCCATTAAAGTTGATCTCAAATACACGTATTCAGATAATTTTATTGGCGATACGCTATACTTTTTAATCAAGAAGGCCTATCTGCAAAAAGATGTGGCGCAGAAGCTGGCAGAAGCACAGCGGTTATTAACCGCAATGAATCCAGACCTGCATTTATTGGTCTACGATGCCATTCGCCCAAGAGAAGTGCAAACGCGCATGTGGGTGGCCTTGGATTCGATACCCGTTTCTCAACGTGTAAATTTCGTCTCCAATCCGAAAAACGGAAGTATACACAACTATGGAGCGGCAGTAGATTTAACCATTTGCGATGGCAGCGGCAAGCCACTCGATATGGGTGCTGGATTCGATGACATTCGGAAAATTGCATACCCATCTATGGAGAAACGATTTTTGCAATCGGGCCAGTTAACGCAATTGCACATCGATAACAGAAATATCCTTCGCGGCGTCATGCGCAAGGCGGGATTTTCGAGTATCCCAACTGAGTGGTGGCACTTCAATTCCTGTTCAAGACAAACAGCCAAGGCGAAGTATAAAATAATGGAGACGGAGACTGATATTTTCGTTTCGAATTAAATCAGATTCAATCATTGTTGTAGGCTTCATCTGAATGAACTAACTTAGTCTAATTATGAAAAATCTCTTAATACTTTTTGTTTTCCTCGGATTAGGATCAACAATTTTTGGTCAGACAAAGCCATACTCAGACGGAAGTTATGAGTTTAGAATTTTCGATAAGGAATACCAGAAATCAACAGCAATTTGTAAAGTTACCATTACGGGAAATAAAATTCAAGCGAGGGTTATAGAAGCTTTGCTTGATGATATTTACTCAGAGAATCAAATCGTTTACAAAGGAACCCTTAAAAAGATTGGAAAATATTGGTATATTATCGAACCGGGATCACTGCCAGTTTCCGATCCGGATTTTGAATTTTCGTCGACTCGAATTGATTTTAAAAGAAGATTGATTATACATTATTAATACAAAAAATAATCATCATGAAACATTATCTCTTTCTTTTATTCCTCCTTCCAATTTCAATTTTTGCTCAAACTGAATTGATCATTCAAGGAGATGTGGTAAACATTCGCAAATCACCCAACGTACAAGGTGAGGTTGTTGCCAAAGCGAAAAGGTTCGAGCGTTTATCCGTTTTGCAAAAGGCATCACAAGATTTTATTGGGGGAGTAACAGACTACTGGTATCGCGTTCAAACCGCTTCGGGAAAGGTAGGTTATGTGTTTGGGAATTTTACTTCTTTGAAAATGGAAGGACAAAAGACGGAAGTTCTTGTTTTGACAGACATGTTTTTTGGAGATTGCTTGCATCTTGCATTTGGTGACCACAGTTTTGGTTTGGCCTATAACAATTTCGGTTCAGTCGATGATTTAATCGATGACGCGGATTCTGATTCTCCAAAGTACGTTGGTAAAAAGTTCAGAGTAACCTATAACGATTTGTTCACCATGTATTACGAAGCTTGCAATGGAGATTTACCAGGTAAATTAATCAAGACTGAAACCATTGTGAATTTGCAGTTGGTGAATTAAAACGTTTTGTATGGAATCTTGAATTCACTTCAAGTTTCCTTCTAATTTAGCGTTCAGATTTTGAACAATGGAAGATATCAGTTGGTTGTCTCGAACGAGTTTGTTAATAGGTGAAGAGACTCTTCGCAAATTAACCACGAAGCATGTCATGGTAGTAGGAATGGGCGGTGTTGGCTCGTTTGCAGCGGAATTCATTGCGCGCTCAGGCATAGGTAAAATGACGATTATAGACGGTGATGTCGTTGATCCGACGAATCGAAATCGTCAGCTTCCAGCACTTGCAACCAACCATGGTGAATCGAAAGTGGAGATCATGGCAGATCGCATTCGCGCTATTAATCCAGAAATAGAATTGACCGTGGTGAAAGAGTTTGTAAATCCAACTATGGTCGAGGAACACTTGAAAAGTAAGCCAGATTATCTCATAGACGCCATCGATAGCATTACGCCAAAGCTCACCTTTATTCGAATGGCATTTGAGCATAAAATTCCTTTGGTAAGTAGTATGGGGGCAGGAGCCAAGTTGGATCCAACGAAACTTCAGGTCGTAGATATTTCGAAAACCTACAACTGTCCTTTTGCTCAGCAAATAAGAAAGAATTTAAAATCGAGCGGCATTCGCAAAGGTGTGAAGGTGGTCTTCAGCCCCGAACTTCCAATTAAAGAAAGTCTTATGCTAACCGATGGAAAGAATTATAAGAAGTCGGCATACGGAACCATATCCTACATGCCGGCTACTTTTGGAAGCGTGGTAGCCTCAGTTGCAATCAGAGATTTAATGCAAGCTTAGTCGTACTTCGGCTTCTTGTCGCGCTTTTCAGCTTTCTTTTCTTTAGCTGTTTTTGTAGGAACTTTTTTCTCTTCCTTTTTAACGTCTTTTCCTTTTCCCATGATGTGTGTTATTAATGGTTAACGTGTCGAATTTAAGGTGAAATTTTTATTTCAACTCAAAATCTTTGAAATCGAATCCAGGACTGACTTGACAACCCACCAAACAAAATTCAGAATGCGCCGCCAAACGGGCGCCAAACCAAATGCCTGCGGGTACCACGTGCTGAAGCACTTCGCCATTCGAAATATCTTTCCCAAGTCTTGTTATTGTTTCATTTCCATTCGAATCGAGTTCTATAATTTCCAACGTTTGCCCGTCGTGGAAGTACCAAATTTCATCACTTTTTATTCGGTGAAGGGCCGATGTTTGTCCTTTTTCAAGAAGAAAATAGATGCTGGT